>JAAKFP010000307.1 GCA_011065005.1 Chlamydiota bacterium
GAAATATTTAGGTGTATCAGAAAAGTTTGGAGAATTGATACAGTACGTACTTCGATTTAATTCTCAACATACTGAATCTCACAGTGTTATAAAATTACCCAACCGACTTTTGCGGTCATAGGTTAAAATACACCTTGATATTTAAAAAAATGGAAAAAACAAATGTTTGTAGATAATAGCAATAATCAACTTCTATATCTAAATAGTTTGTTGAGCCCCAGAAACCCTTTTGTTTCGGGTAAACTGAAAGATTTTATCGATGGAAAGAAGCCCCTGGCTCCAGAGCAACTCATCGAAACCCTAAAATCTTACCCGGAAATTGCAGAGCTTTACAAGTTGTCCGCTGGTGTTACCGAAGGATACACTATAGAAGAACACACGCTTAGAGTCCTTGAGACGTTTGAAAAAAACTTTAATACCGACAAAATCAACCGTTTACTGGAAGACACGGGGTTATCCAGAGAACAGTTTGCCCTGTTTTTGGCCCTTCATGATATTGGGAAAGGGAAAGCTGTCGAGGAGGTTGAAGACCCCTCTCCTATAAGAAAGGACAGGGAGCTACAATATTGTACCGAAGTTATCCAGAAACTCGCCAAAGAGATCGATCTCGACGAAAAAACCCTTCGAATCTTCAAAGCCCTTCTTGTCGACGACAACATCGGAGGGTTCCTAAAATATCCCGTTGCTACCAAAGGCTTGGCGCTGAAAACTGCAGAAGAGTTAAAGAGCGCGGCGGATGCTTGCGACCTTCCGTTAGTCCCATTTGCTTCTTTAAAAACACTATTCCACAAGGTGGATGCCAGCAGCTATCCTACTTTGCAAAACCTCTTCAAGAAAAACGAAAGCCTGCAGCCCATCGGTTATGCTGATCACCTACAAAAAAAGATGGAACTCTTAGAAAGAACCCTTGAAACGTTACCCGAACCTGTCGATGGGGTTCCTGTACTTTTGGGTGTTCAGCTTACTGACAAGTTATGCTATCTCACACTGGAACAATTTTTGAAGGAAGATCCCTATGCTTTCACTATAGAAGATGTTTGTTTGCTAGATACGGTTCGTAAGAATCTCAAACAATCCGATTCTGAGTACTATAGAGCCTTTTCAAATCGAGTGAAATGGATTAAAGAATGCAAACTCCCTTTCCGCGTTTTCGCTGTACGTAAAGCTGCGAAATATTCTCGAGGAAAACAAGAGTCCGAAGCAGACCTGATTCGGCAAGCTCAGGCTGTTGAAGACAGGCTCAAAGTATTAGAAAAGTTGACATTTCTCCATGGAACCAACAGTGCCACCCTGGCGATGATGCGCTGTTCTGATGAATGGGCCCTTAACTGCTCTGGCAACCTATTAGAAGAGAAAAAAGCTCCCATGTGTGGTGAGCTAGGCAACGGTATTGATATGTATGGCATCAATAACCACAGATTGAGCGTAGAGACTATCCGCAATATTGGCAGGGCGATGCGCTACGCCAAGGATTTTACCTTCCCCATCGAGGAGATTGTTCGCACTTATAAGCATCCTTATGATGCTCTTTTCAAACCTGATGAGTACTGGTTAGAAAGTACCCTTGAGGCAATACACACTTGGAGAAAAACGGATGAAAAGGGTTTTTTTGAAACGTTTGATCTGGGAAAATGTAAGTACCTAATAGGCCGTTTTCAAGCCACCCAAAAAAGAGAAAGGAAACAAGCTTCCCCAAACGATAAGATCATCGACTTATACGTAAAGTTGAGTCGGCTCTTCGACCCCAACTTTAAACTTGAAATTGATTTCGAGGTTGAGCCTCCTCTCATTTGGGAAATCGCAAGAAAAGAATGGTGCGATCCCCTGGGCAAGTTTTTCAGCCCAGAATCTCTCGGAGTAACAGGAATTCGACTGCTGCAACTGCGCCAATGGGATGAAGATCTCTTCCGACAGCTCGTGAAACCGGAAGATTTACGTAAGCGCGCTCAAGCTGTTGAGGAGAAGCTCATCTTGCCGATGAGTTTACTACTTAAAGCCTTCGATGACGAATTGTCAAAAAAGGAAATAGACTTTCTAAAGGGGGACAAAAGCGAAAACCCTCCATCGACATTAAAGCGGTTTTTTCCTGATGACTACTGTGTGAGTAGCATCCTCGCTAATTTCGGGTATGACGCTGTTCAAAGAGAACTACAAAGTTATCTTGGAAGAAATTGCCTCTGGAGTAACTTGATCACTGCGGTTTTAAGAACCCGAGCCGGAAGTTCCAATTGGAAGAAATACCAGGACGAACTTCCCAAAATTCGTACTTTGATACCGCCCCAAATGGAAAAAGTTCAGCGTTGGTACCAGAAATTTTATGACATCTTAGATCTAGAAAAAACGCCTATTACCATTTCCAAAGATCCCGAAACGAGACAACTGTTTACCAAGCCTTTTCCCGTTGTCTTTGCTTCTACAAGCTATCGGCCGACACCCTTTTCGGCACAAATACATCGCGAATTTAATCTCTGTGAATCGGTGGCCCTCGGTCAGGGAGGTGCCGATGTGATCATTACCGATACTGAGCAAAGTCGAGGTAAGATCAGAGAAATGCTTCCTGAAAGATTAAAAGGGGAAATGGGTATTTACCTTTACGATGAAATTGATTCCAAGGGCATGCCGCTGATACATGCACCGCACCAAATTCGTGTCTAGAGTTTTCGCCCGGTATGAACGCGAAGGCCGCATACGCATCAACCTAAGCACATACACTTGCTTTTAACGTAATCGCGGTAATGATGTTTGAACTTGGTATTTGATTCAAGAAAATACTTGATCTGTGGGCTTTAAGGGTTCCCGTTAGGGGACCAAGCGAGCTAGCCCTACCCTTTACCCATAAATACTGCTTATCCCATCGAGGAGTAGATTTCAGCACTGTTTTATTAGCCTGAAAGGCTAAAAGTGCAACAGCCCAGTGGCAGCGCCCTGGGTATGAATCATCAAAATATCGCAGTCTGAAGGACTGCAAGGTGCTACACAGAATCCTGCAGTCCTTCAGACTGCGATGTTATCCTTACTTTTACCCAGGGCGCTGCCACTAGGCTGTTGCAATTCCAGCCTTTCAGGCTGATAAAAGATTGCTGAGAGCAGTGTTTCAAAGCGGAAAATAGACTTATGGGTAAAAGGCAGAGCTAGCCCCGTCCTAGTGCGAGGGAGCTTGCGACCGAGACACGTAGGGCGGGGTTTTGGATCGATATGATATCTCGTCCCGGCAGGGGCGGCAGATTTATGAAGAGAGGAGATTTGGTATT
>JAAKFP010000308.1 GCA_011065005.1 Chlamydiota bacterium
GAGTACGGCGCACGCCTTGGCTTTATGTCTTTCTTTGTCAAGGCAAGTGTGTCTGCATTGTCGGTATTCCCTGATGTAAACTCCTATATCGAAGGTGAAGAGATCGTCCACCGAGAATACTACGATATCGGAATAGCAGTGGGCACTGAAAGGGGATTGGTCGTTCCTGTTGTCAGAGATTGCGATAACCTCTCTTTTGCAGATATCGAGCAATCGATAGAAAACTATGCAACAAAAGCACGAGAGGGCACCCTCTCTATTGACGACCTGCAAGGTGGTGGCTTTACGATCACTAACGGGGGAGTGTATGGTTCCTTGCTTTCAACACCCATACTCAATCCTCCTCAAAGTGCGATTCTTGGAATGCATAAAATTGAGAAAAGAGCCATCGTTGTGGATGACGAAATTGTGGTCCGCCCCATGATGTACCTGGCAATGAGCTATGATCATAGAGTCATCGACGGAAAAGAGGCCGTTTCTTTTCTGGTCCACATAAAAAACTGCCTGGAAGACCCGGCTCGACTACTTTTGGGAGTATAATAAATGACAGACAACCCCTACGATATTGTGATCATAGGATCCGGCCCCGGTGGCTATGTTGCAGCTATACGCGCAGCTCAGCTTGGATTTACAGTCGCATGTATCGAAAAGGAAGAAACCTTTGGTGGAACATGCCTCAATGTGGGATGTATCCCCTCCAAAGCTCTTCTCCAATCTTCTGAACAATACGCGTTCATGAGTGAAGAAGGGAAAGAACATGGCATCGAATGCAAAGAGTTGCGTGTCAATTTCAAGCAGATGATGCACCGAAAGGAGGGGGTCGTCGATAGCCTCGTAAAAGGGGTTGCAGGCCTATTAAAACGGAATAAGGTCGAAACATTTCATGGGACAGCACAGTTCGCTTCACCAAATGTCGTTGAAGTTACCAACGGCAATAAGAAAATAGAAGTCCACGGAAAGAACTTTGTGCTGGCAACAGGTTCCGAATCGATTGAGCTGCCCTTTCTTCCCTTTGATGAAAAAGTCGTCCTCTCCTCCACAGGGGCCCTGAGTTTGTCAAAGGTGCCAAAGAAGATGGTCGTTGTTGGTGCCGGAGTCATTGGAGTGGAATTGGCATCAGTGTACAATCGTCTCGGTACCGAAGTGACTATTGTCGAAATGCTCGACCACGTTTGTCCCGGTATGGACGGCACTATCAGTAGAAACCTCCATCACATTTTAACTAAACAGGGACTCACTTTTCACCTCAGTGTACAGGTTACCGATGCGAAAATTGCGAAAAATAAAGTAACACTCGACGTGAAAACGGGCAAAGAACAAATCTCTCTGACGGCGGATGTCGTCATGGTAGCCATTGGAAGGAAACCCTATACCGAAGGTGTAGGCCTTGAGAGGATTGGCATCGAAAAAACTCCGAAAGGATTTATTCCCGTAGACCAAAGTTTCCGTACATCACAACCCCATATTTATGCCATAGGGGACATCGTCGAAGGACCAATGCTCGCACACCGCGCTTCTGAAGAGGGAATTGCCGTTGTGGAACTGATCGCAGGGTTAACACCCCATATCAACTACATGGCTATCCCCAATGTCATCTATACACATCCAGAGGTTGCAGCGGTAGGGATCACGCAAGAGGAAGGGAAAGGCCTCGGCCTGCAACTTAAAGTGGGGACGTTTTCCTTCAAAGGCAATCCCAGAGCGAGATGTGTCGGATATACCGAAGGTATGGTGAAGGTGATAGGGGAAGCTAGTTCCGGAAAACTCCTCGGAATGCATATCCTTGGGCCTCACGCCTCAGAGATGATTGGGGAAGGAGTCCTTGCCCTGGAAAAACGAGCTACCCTCGAAGAGCTTGCCAATGCGTCTCACGCACATCCCACACTCTGCGAAGCGATCAAAGAAGCCGCCCTCAACGCCTTAGGCCGCGCCATCCATATGTAGCGTTGCCAGCGGCTATATTGCATAATTCACCACAGAGAACACAAGAGCACACTGAGAGACTGTAACGACACCCTTACTAACAACAATTATTTTTTCCGCAGCCACAGCCGGATTTGACATTAGGATTCGACACCCGAAATCCTGTGCCCGTTGGACCTTCAACATAATCAATTTCGGAACCAAGAATTTCTGGAACGACATCGGTCTTAACGTGGATTTCAATCTCTTGAGAGGTAAATACAGTATCCTCGGGTCCGGCACTTTCAGAATAGTCCAAAACATAATCAAATCCACTACAACCAGCACTTTCTATGTCAAAACGCAAGCCCCAACCATGTTTCCCTTCCTCGTCAAGAATCTGCAAATACTTTTGCGCAGCATTCTTGGTTATGCTGACCTTTGTCATATCCACTTTTTCCTCTAGAACGGTGTTCAAGTGCTCAATGAATTGATCGATCGCTTCTTCTGACCAACCATGATTTTTCATCCCATCTTCAAGATTCTCCCATGCCGCTGCCTGGCATCCTGCACAATTGAGACCCGCTTTCGCCATCTCATCATAGAGCAGCTTGGCTTTGTTAGGGTAAAGGGAAAACAATTCTTCAATTGCCATCTGACGATGAACTTTCTGTGACTGATTCGAACTTTTTGTTGTTGACATGAGAACACCTATAGTTTGAAAGAGAATTTATTTAGAATGAAACAACCACATTGCCACACTTAATTTTACATTGGCAGGCAAGTCGTTCCTCGGAGCAACCATCGCCTAAAAAGTCTTCTTCCTCTTGAGTTGGCTTCGACAGATTTTCTTTACCCTCTTTGACTTCGATCACACAGGTTCCACATACTCCTTCCGTGCATGCAAAGGGAACCCCCGCTTCTTCACAAGCTTCTGCTAGAGGGGAGTCGTCGGGAAGTTCAACTTCCTCATTGGTAGTTTCAAATTTGATCTTTGCCATGATTTATCGTAGCCTCCTATATTCAAATACGGCAACAATTTATAACATTATCGAGAAATCCATGAAAAAACTCAAGAACGAATGTGTTATGAGCCATTAGATGCGCTGTAGTCGAATGACACAAAAAGCATAGAATCCTATCAGGATAGACACGATGGGTAGGATGAAAACACAGATGATCATTGATTAGGCTATAATCCTAGAAAACGCAGTTGAAAACGATCTCTAAGCACAATCTTTTGGCCCACAACCGCTTACAATGGAGGGCCCCTTCACCGTATGGGAATGTGACCCTCCATCGTAAGCGGTTATGAACCAAAA
>JAAKFP010000309.1 GCA_011065005.1 Chlamydiota bacterium
ACCCTCCAGATACAATCGTGATGGTCACAACTTTCCAATTGTTATAGGTGCCTTTGACATTCTTGACCTCGGCAAACATCTCTAGTTCTTTGTTTTGAGCGTAAATTTTATTTTCTCTGTTGCTTAATCGATGTAAGACTGTAGCAACCTTATAGATTTGATGCAGAATACTTCTGAACTCACAATTGGGATCATTGATCAGTTGCTCCAATTTGACTACTTGGACTTCTGCTTCTTTATCTTGGCTATAAACTTCCTCTTCAGACACTTCAGGTGAAGTGTTATCAGTAGCTAGGCTACTATTGTTTAGGTTGTTCATTGTTTTTCTCCTGAGAATAATGAAAAATGTTATTAATGGTTTAATGAAGCCGCATACCAGTTGTTGAGAATTTGACTCATTTGCTTCCAAAGATCAAGAACGGCTTCGTATGACTGATTCATCTCAGTCATCGCCGTACTGATTTTCTGCGAGTTCATATGTCTTTCAAGCTTTATCTCTTCAAGGGCACCGGTTGTTTTCTTGTTCTGGTGGTCTAAGATGCCTTTTGTGATTGTCACTGTTCCCGAAGCAACGGCGGCTGTGGAACCGACCGCGGCGAGAACTGTAGGAAGAGCTGCACCTATGGTAGCAAGAGCGGCGGGAAGAGCTGCTCCGGCTGTAGCGATCGTCAGGGCAATGCTAGCAATACCCGCAGCGATCATTACTCCTGTGAATAGCCAGCTTACCCAACCTAAGATCTTGGAGGTTTTTGCGCGTTTGATCAGATCGTCTTTCTGATTGAAATATTCCTCTTTGATTTTCTTATTGGCTTCCTGCCTCCTTTGCATGGTATCGAAGGTGAGTTTTGTGTCTTCATTACGGTATTCTTGTTGTGTTGTTACACAATCTTTGTACATTGTGAAGAGTAGAATATCCGAAAGATTTAGGTCCTCTTTTGCGTTCTCTGAAGTCTCTTTCTTGGCGACCTTTGAAATAAGTTGCCCGATCTCTTCGTGCGCGGCAGAAAGCGCTTGTAGGTCTACCTGCGGGGCTTCTAGTTTGGGTCGGTGGGTGTTTTTGCTTTGCTGGACCGCATAGTCTTCAAAGCATTCTTCTAAGAGGAAGGCCAAGGTTTGTGCTGTCTCTTGAGTATCTTTGTCAAAGGCAGGCTGCCGAACTTTTTCCGGCATTCTTTCTCTTATTGGATCAATCGGAGACCATGGATCAAAAAATGGACTTCCAACAGCTTGTGAGGTTATTCCCGGTACAGACATTATTTTCCTCCCTATAGGTAAGTTTATTCTGTGGGGTTCTCTTTTATGAGCGCAATACGCTTTAAGAGAGTTTTATATTTTTTCGGTTTTCGCAAGGCAACTGTTTTCGCAGAGGTTAAAGCTTCGTTACCTTGCTCTCGATTCTTTAAAGCAAAAAAGCATTCTGCCGCATGAAAGTGTGCGGTGGGTTCGTTTTCATTTAATAGCGCCGCATACCCATAGCTCTGTAGGGCACGTTCATGATCTTTCAGCATCTGGTAGGCAGCACCCAATCCCATCCAGTATTTTCGGTTTTGCGAGTCTGCTAGGGTCAAAAACCGAAAAAAGTGCATCGCACTCTCGTACTTGCCATTTTCGTAGAAGCCGTAACCAAAAGCGTATACTGCTTCTATAGCATTTTTCGAGATTTTTGGCAGCTCTTTATCCCCGTTGGGGTATTTTTCGATGAAGCTTCGAATCTCTTCATCTACGTTCTCACCTGTGAACTGTAGAGGATCTCTTGTGGCACTCATTTAGGCCCCCCTAATTGCTTTAGCATGAGCTGTCTTCGCCTCATGCAGCGGCTTAAGGATACTTCTTGCCATTTGATAGGACTCATACCGCTCATTGGTCAATCGTGAAACATTTTGTAGTTGCATATCATTTTGAACGTTAAGGTCTTCCACAGTCATTCGGATATTTTCCACCAACCGATCTCTTTCGTCTCTATTGTACGTGAATTTGTCGTCCTTCACATCGACACCAAGCTCTTTGGCTTTCTGCAAAAGCTCTTTAAGTTCCTCATTATCAGAGATATCTACTTCACCATCCGCATTTGTTGCACTGTTGATCGCTTTCAAGATTTTATGAAGTTCAGCAACTTTCTTTTGCCGATCTTTTAGCTCTGTGAAATCAGTCAGTGTTTTATCCTGTATAAACTTAAGCCTTTCTGTATTAATGAGAAGAATCAGAGTTTCAAGAGACATGTTGTTTGGATCGATCCCTTCATCCTCAGGACCTCCAACAGCTTCGCTAAGAATTTCATTTACATTTGTTTCAGACATTGTTCCCTCCTGCCTAAGTAGCTGTAAACGAACAGTAAAACAGCAGATTATTAACGTTGGTTAAAGATTTTGTTAATTTTCTGTAAACTTCGATACTACCCATTTTCGTAATGAGCTCATATTACCATTTCGCACAATATTCCACAACCTCTATCAAGAGAAAAGATGTTGGTGTAGCGGCAATTTCCAAATGTCACTCTATTAAAAAAAATCTGTAACTATTTAGGTCCCTGTTTCTAGGAGGATGGCATCAGCCAAAAATGTGAAAAAAACAAAGGGCCTTCGGTCCTTTTTTTGTCTTTCTACTTCTTAGTTACGGTGTAATTTTCAGATCGCCTCATTTGCGTAGCAAACGGAGGGGTTGAAAATATGTGCAATCTAAAATTTTGATTTTATTAATGATCAAAAGTTTGTTAACATGGTCACATGACATCAAATGGAAATCAGCAAAATCTCAACTCGTTACCAGAATGGGCTAAGGAAATGAAAGATTTTCTTCTCAAAGCGAAAAGCCTGGCAGAGGATCATGTTAAAGATAGGACAACTATCTACGGAACAGATAAAAGCCTTAGAAGAGGAATATATGCCAAAAAGCAAAAAAAATAAAAAACAAGAAATTATTGATAAAATAAATCCTTTAGAAGCTTTACGAATATTGGAGATTTTATGCCGGAAAAACGCAGAAATTTTGAAGCGAACAGAAGAGTTGTTTCTAAATCGAATTCGCGAAGTTGACGTCGAAGAGATTGCTGAAGAAGTGTTTTCCGATATAGATTTCATTGATGTTGAAGATCTATGGGATAAGAGTGGGTCAAGTCGCTATGGCTACACAGATCCTGCTGACGCTGCCTGGGAAATGGTTGAAGAAGTAATCGAACCCCACCTTAA
>JAAKFP010000031.1 GCA_011065005.1 Chlamydiota bacterium
GTGTAAAAAGGGCAATAGAGGGTGACGATTTGCTACAGAGCATTTTTGAGGCTTATTCAAATCGAAACCAGACATAAACTGGCATACTTACTTGAAATCCAACGGGATTTTGCCTCCATAGGTTTATTTTTACTCATAGTACACTACCTGTCATACATAGTACACTACCTGTCATATACCTGCCATATTTCGAATTTATGAGAAAAACTACATGGTTTGTCTGTATACATAAGTAACTAATTTTAAAGGATCTGGGTGAGAGGATTTGAACCTCCGACCCCTTGCACCCCATGCAAGTGCGCTGGCCAAGCTGCGCTACACCCAGATTAGATAACTTATACAGATTCAATGCCTTCAAATTGAAGGTTGGATTTTTTGATGTCTCTTTCAGCAATGAGCGCACACTCTTCAATGATCTTTTCCAAGGAGTCCCCTGGGTCTACTTCAGTGGCAGCGAGGTCGACAGAGATTGTTGCTGTAAAGACTGTACCCCCTCGAATTCCCTTAGCCTTAAAATTTGCAAAAAGGCCATCTTTCTTTTTCGTGATTTTGGTAAAACGAATTAGATTGTTTTCACTTATGTTTTCCATCTTAATAACCCTCAACTTTTTTAAGCACATATCGTAGGGGTTTTTCTTCTTTCTCGTCAATGAGAAAGAAATCCTTGGATCCTCAAGCGGTTATCAGGTATTCTTCATCTCGCGAGGAAGTTGCAAAACAAAAAAATTGAGGAGACAAACAGATGGAAACGGAAACGATCTGCCCTTTTGAAATTGAACCGAGTTGGAATAAGGCTCTCTCTGATGAATTGAGCAAGCCCTATCTCTTGCGTCTCGCAGCATTTGTTGAAAAAGAACGTGCGTCAAACATTCCGATATATCCACCTAAAGAATTGGTTTTTAATGCTTTCAAACAAACACCCTATGAGAAAGTAAACGTGCTCCTTATGGGACAAGACCCCTATCACGGCTCCGGCCAAGCGCATGGTCTCTGTTTTAGCGTTCCTAAAGGGACACCCCCTCCTCCCTCTTTGCAAAATATTTTCAAAGAGCTCGTGGATGATGTGGGGATAGAGAAGCCGCAACATGGTTGCTTGACTTCTTGGGCAGAGCAGGGCGTGATGCTTCTCAACGCAACCCTAACTGTTCGTGAAGGCAATCCCCTGTCTCACCATGGAAAAGGATGGGAACAGTTTACCGATGCTGTGATCGCAAAGTTGTGTGAAAGAGAAGATCCCGTCATTTTTGTCCTGTGGGGACGATCTGCACGTGAAAAAGTTCGACACATTAATTCGTTCGAAGGGAATTCCCGCCATTTTATGCTCACTGCGGCCCACCCCTCCCCTTTCTCTGCCCGAAACGGCTTTTTTGGGAGCCACCACTTTTCAGAAATTAATGAACTACTTGAAAAGCAACATAAAGAAACGATCAACTGGTCTACCAACTAAACCCCTATAAGCATAACTTTTTTTGTTAAAACAAAGTTATTTGTTTAAAAAAAACACAAGATGAATTATAATAATAATAGGGGTAGAATTAAGCTAACCTAAACACCTAGTAGAGGAGGGGCTTTCGAGCTAATGAACCATCATGTTGTTAGAAAAAGAAATAAAACGGGTATTAAGCGAACTTGTTCAAACAGATGTTGCAAAAATTGAGTTAGGAGGATCAACGATTACGGTGCAGGTCTTTGATCATGCATCCAAAGTGATTCTAGCAACACCCGTCTATTTTGGTGGCAATTACATTCCAAAAAGTGTCCGTAACTGCTTGAAACAGAAAGCTCCGTTTGACACATTACACATTCGGACAATTCTAGATGCTGATGAAGAGAACTTTCAAATCACTCTAAAATATATTGGACATTTGGAAAAAATAACGAACGTGAAATTTCTTGACTTGTTGGAGGATTTTAGTTGGTTAGCGGATAAATGGCGCGAACATTTGGATAGCCACGACAAAAATGATCTCGTTCATATACCGATTTAAGTTTCTGGAAGAATAGAGGCGAAGATGTCGCAAAGAAACTCTAAGTGATCACTCAAAATGATCACGAAGATCGTTTCTTTGTGACCTTTTCGCCTCTATTTTTCGTCTTGAAACACTGCTCTCAGAGATCTTTTATCAGCCTGAAAGGCTGGAATTGCAACAGCCCAGCGGCAACGCCCTGGGTAAAAGTAAGGATAACATCGCAGTCTGAAGGACTGCAGGATCCTGCGTAGCACCTTGCAGCCCTTCGAGGCTGTCAGTAAATATTGTCGGGTTGAATTTCTGCTCTTTTTTCGAATCTTGGCCCTGAACACAAGCTCCCTACTCTTAGGAGTATGTGAACTTGTGTTTAGGACCAATCTCCAAAAAAATAGCTCAAAATTCAACCCGACAATATTTACTGACAGCCTCTTCAGGCTGCGATATTTTGTTGATTCACACCCAGGGCGTTGCCGCTGGGCTGTTGCACTTTTAGCCCTTCAGGCTAATAAAACAGTGCTGAAATCTACTTCTCAACGGAAAAAAGCCTTTAAACCTAAAAAACGCAGTTGAAAACGATCTCTAAGCACAATCTTTTGGCCCACAACCGCTTACAATGGAGGGCCCCTTCACCGTATGGGAATGCGACCCTCCATCTTAATCTGTGAAAATTTGTGCTCATCTGCGGTTAACTTTTCGTTCATCGGTGGTTGCCTTTGCGTAGAGGATGGTTAACTCATAAAGGCCGATCAAAGGAAAGGCTAGCATAAATTGTGTAAGAATATCTGGGGGCGTCAAAATCGCACTTAAAATAAATATGGAGACTAACACAACCTTTCTTTTGGCAATCATTCCATCTGCTGAAATCCACTTGTAATGGACCAAAAAAAGGAGAACGACAAAGAGCTCGAACGCCAATGCATTCGCGAGCATAAGCGTGACTGTATAATCTAAATAATTGGATAAGGTCCAAAGGTTTACACCCAAGCCTTCGTTGAAAGCATTTAAGTACTTATTCGCAATGGGAATGGTTAAAAAGTAAGAAAAAAGGACGCCGAAAGAGAGAAAAAGCAGCGAGAAAAAGATAAACGGAAAAATCATTTTTCTTTCGTTAGAGCGGAGTGCGGGTGCAATAAATTGCAGCAGAAAAAATAGCCATAGTGGAGAGGTGGCCACGAGTCCCACCCAAAAGCTTGTTTTAAGCGCCGTCATTAACCCTTCAGATGGACTCAATATGATGAGATTCTCTTTTTGTTGCGGCTGATCGAAGTCTACTTCAGCTGTTCTTTGAATTTCTTTGAAAGGATATGTTAACAGTTCAAACACTTGTTGGTAGAACACAAAGGAACACAACATTCCTATTGTGATGATAAGAAGAATTCGTATAACGGTTTTTCTTAACTCATCAACATGCTCCCAAAAGGAAACCATTTCGTCCGCTTGCGTCATTGTTTACGTCTACTCTTTCTTTGGCTTTGAGGAATCATCCTCTTCAGAAACGTCGCCTTGAGTTGCTTTTTTAAACTCTCTAATCCCTTTTCCTAAGCTCTTAGCAAATTCCGGGAGCTTTTTTCCTCCAAATAGGAGAAGTATAACGCACAAAATAACAATAATTTCGGCACTTCCTATCATATTTTTTCCTCACCAGTTAAAACATCTACTTCTGTTGATAAAAATTCCGTAACCTGCTCAGGAGCTCTACCTATGAAGTCTTGAGTGTTTAGAATTTTTTCGAGCTCTTTTTCAGAGATACTAAAGGATGAATCGCTAGAAATTCTCTGAAGTAAGTCGTTTTGCACTCCCTCGCTTTTCACTTTTTCTCCTGCCGCTTGACTGTGAACACGGAGCTTTTCGTGTAGTGCTTGTCGATCCCCTCCTTTTCTAACACACTCCATTAGAATGTTTTCCGTCGCCATAAATGGAAGCTCTTCCATTACACGGTTTTGAATTACCTTGGAGTTAACAACAAGTCCTTTTGTCACTTGTAGCATGAGATTTAAAACAGCATCCGTCGCTAAAAATGTTTCTGACAAACATAAGCGTCGATTTGCCGAATCGTCCAATGATCGCTCTAACCATTGTGTTGCGTGTGTATATTCGGGATTCTGAGCTAAAGCAATCACAAACCTCGAAAGGGAGCAAATGCGCTCAGAAAGCATGGGATTTCTTTTATAGGGCATCGCCGAAGACCCAACTTGCTTTGCTCCAAAAGGCTCCTCTATCTCTTTTAGACCGGCCAAGAGGCGAATGTCGGTAGCAAATTTATGTGCACTTGAGGAAATACCCGCAAGAGCATTCACAACTTGTGTATCTTGCTTTCGACTATAGGTTTGTCCTGAGATCTTAAAGATTTTTGGAAAACCCATAATTTTGGCTACAAGAAGGTCAAGCTGCTTTACTTTCTCACGATCATTATCGAACAACGAAAGAAAGGAGGCTTGGGTTCCTGTCGCTCCTTTAACTCCCAGAAACTTAAGGCGATCTCTTCGATAACAGATCTCTTCTAGATCCATGATAAGATCCTGAATCCACAGGCAAGCACGCTTCCCCACGGTCGTTAGTTGTGCTGGTTGAAAATGGGTATACCCTAAACAGGGGTGATCAGCATATTGCTTTGCGAAGTCAGCTAGCTGACGAATAACACCCTTGACCTTTTTCTGAATAATGAGCAGTCCTTCTTGCATTTGGATCGTATCCGTATTATCTGTGACAAAACAGGAAGTAGCTCCTAGGTGAAGAATCGATCTTGCCTTAGGACAAAGGTCTCCATAGGCGTGAATGTGAGCCATAACATCATGCTGCAATTCCTTCTCATACTTTTCTACGGACTCAAAGTCAATCTCTTCAACATGTTCTTTAAGCTCGGCAATTTGCTCTTCAGTAATTTCTAGACCTAAATGTTTTTGTGCCTCAGCCAAAGCAATCCACAATTTTCTCCAAGTAGAATACTTATAATAGGGCGAAAAAAGGTACAACATCTCTTGGCTTGCATATCGCTCAGATAGAGGCGTTTTATACATTTTATCTGCATTAGAACTCATGAATTTTGACTGCATTTTTACCTTGTTTTGCATTGCTCGACCAAATCATAGATTTCCTCCAGCATCTCAAAAACAACTCTTTTTTGCACCTTAGAAATCGTCGTGCGACTGCTTCTTATCGTTGTTATCAACCTTTCTAAGCTACGTTTTACCCCATCTCCAATGTTTTCCTTTCTCCCGTCTTCTACAGGGAGAGGAAACGTTTCTCTTATAAGATGCATTACTTCAGCTTTCGTTTCTCCGCTATACTGTTCAACAATTTGCTTTTTTTTTACCAGAGGGCCCTCACGGCTTGCAAGGGTATAGATCGATTGTCGCGGCATGGCCTCAATCTGAGGGTGCAGGGTTTTTGGCATGGCAGAATAAAATTCATAGTACTGAAGAAAATTGTAGGGGGTTTGTCTATTTCCATAAGCTGCGATTAACCAGGTTGTAAAAGCGCCCTCTCTGTATTTTTTCAAGATATTCTGTGCATTCTTAATTCTTTCCCCATGCAATATCGCCGCCTGGTTGTTTATCGATTTCACCTCGGAAGTAATAGAAATAAGAGAGGTTAAATCCACAGAAACATTTTCTTTTCCTGTAGAGTACTCCTCTAAGATAGCTTCCAACAATTCCTTTTCATTTTCATTGAGCTCGATAGCACTAAAAATACCCGAAAAACTCGTTAAGTTGCCCGTGGCGGATTTTTTTGCCATTTCAACCATTTTGGATGATTTCTCGCTTTTTTTTAGTCTTTTAGAGAGTAGCGTGTTTACATTATCCATCTTCAATTCCTTTGCATGTAAAGCGGCTTTACATGCTTTTTTTATCCTAGTCTTTTGATTATCTCTTCTGCTAAGGCTGTGTAATCTTCGGACGCACGGCTTGATGGAGCGGTATCGAAGATCGGTTTTCCGTAAACAGAGGCCTCTGAAACACTTATGTCTCTTCGAACCTTGTTTTTAAGAGCTTTTTTAGGGAAAGTCTTATCGATCACATCCAAAAATGCTTTGTTGCTTTTTCCTCGATGATTCCAAAAAGACAAAACAACACCGAGAACGTCGAGAGGATGCCGCTGTCCAATATTGTGTATAAATTGAGATAATCTCTCTAACCCTTTGATACTGTAGAACTCTGGAGTTGCACAAACGAGAGTGTGTTGCGCAGCAATGAGTGCCGATTCTGTTAACCAACACAACGAAGGAGGGGTGTCGATGATCACATAGTCGTACTTCAGCGGATGAATAATGTCTCGAAGGCGTTCATGGGAATAGCGATCCGCAGCGAGAGTTCCGGTGACTTCTATTCGTTCAAGCCATGTGTCAGCAGGGACTAGGTCTAGGTTTTTTACATAGGTTTTCTTGATCACCTCTTTGACAGGCTTCGTTCCTTGAAGCACTGAGGCTAAGCTATCGTTTTCGTCAGGATCGAAGCCCAGGCCTGTCGTAAGGTTAGCTTGGGCATCAAAATCGATGAGTAGCACTTTCTTTTTGTAAAATTTGGATAGAGCCGCACCAATATGAAGAGTGGTCGATGTTTTGGCTGTGCCTCCTTTAAAACTGCTGACTGCAATAATGTCTTTCATTCTTCTCCCTATTTTGTTTCAAATGGCGAAACCAGGCTATACTCATCCTTTTCTTTCTTAATTGCTTGTAAAAATTTATTCAGGTCGATTTCACCATGGACCACATTATCTCGGGTTCGAAGATTGATGGAATCATTTTCCATCTCTTTATCCCCGACAGTCAAAATATAATTGATTTTGTTTAACTGTGCATTACGAACTTTTTTGCTGACCGACTCATTGCTACTGTCTACATCACAAACAAAACCAGCCTCCAGGAGTTTGCTAGCAATCTGATTCGCATAGTCATTATGACGATCCGCTACGGTAAGGATTCGGACTTGTAAAGGACTTAACCATAGTGGAAACTTGCCGGCAAAGTGTTCGATCAGGATCCCAAAGAAACGTTCGATGGACCCAAAGATGGCTCTGTGCACCAAAACGGGACGTTTTCGAGTGCCATCTTGTGCTGTGTATTCCAGGTCAAATTTGTCGGGAAGGGCCATATCCAGCTGAATAGTGCCGCATTGCCATGTTCTGTTGATCGCATCTCGAATATGGAAATCGATTTTTGGACCATAAAATGCTCCATCGCCCTCATTGATTTTGTACTCATGACCCCATTTATCAAGGGCTCCCTTTAGACCAGAGGTGGCCATTTCCCATTCTTCATCGGTGCCGATGGTGTTTGTTTCGGGTCGGGTGGATAGTTCTAGGTGGTATGTGAGGCCAAAAGTGGAATACAGTTTGTCTGCAAGGTTAAGAAGGGCGAGAATTTCGCTTTCGATATCGCTAGGTTTAAGAAAGAGGTGTGCATCATCCATACGGAAGGCTCGAACACGAAACAGCCCGGAAATAGCTCCGGATGGTTCAAATCTATGGACGGTGCCAATTTCAGCAATCCTTAGGGGGAGTTCGCGGTAACTGTGGCTTTGGCTGCGGTAAAAGAGAATGCAGCCAGGGCAGTTCATCGGCTTAATGACATAATCGCGACCTTCAACTTCTGAAGTAAACATGAGGTCTCGATAGTTTTCCCAGTGGCCGGAGCGTTCCCAGAGCTCCTTAGTTAACAGTGTTGGAGTGATGATTTCGACATAACCAGCATGGCTAAGACAATCGCGTAGATAGGAGGTCAGGGCCTGCCAGATGATCACTCCTTTGGGGTGAATGAAAGGCATCCCTGGGGCCTCTTCTTGAAGAGAGAATAGGTCTAATTGGGCGCCAATAACGCGATGATCTCTTTTCTTGGCTTCTTCGAGAAAGTTTAGGTGATCTTTAAGCATCTTGCGATCGGGAAATGAGATTCCATAAATTCGGGTCAGCATCTCATTTTTTGAGTCTCCAAGCCAATAGGCGCCTGAAGTCTTTAATATTTTAAACGCCTTGATTTTTCCTAGGTTAGGCAAATGAGGACCACGGCAAAGATCAAAAAATTCCCCTTGCCGATACCCGGAGAGTTCTTCTCCAGGTTCAAATCCCTTGATCATTTCACATTTGTATTTGTTATTGGAAAAGTGTTGTAGTGCATCTTCTTTAGTATCAAACACTTCACGTTGTGATTTGAAATTCTCAGCCACGATTGCTTTTATCTCTTTTTCAATCTTATCAAAATCAGTATCCGAAATTTGCAGGTCGGCAAAATCGTAGTAGAAACCATTTTCGATGGGTGGGCCTATGGTGGGTTTAGCTTCAGGCCAAAGACGTAGAACTGCTTGTGCCAAAACGTGTGCAGATGTATGCCAGAAAACATCTTTTCCCTCTTGATCATCAAAGGACCAAAGGGTCACTTTGTCCTCATTCTTGAGTGGGTGATCCAGATCGAAATCTTTTCCGTTAATATTCACGGAAAGTGCTTGGTCTGGGCTTTTAAGATTGAGCTTTTCTGCCAGATCTTTTGCAGTACTTCCTTCTGGAATTTCAATAGACGAACCGTCTCTAACAAAAATACGCATGATACGTTGATATTCCTTTATCGAGTTGTTTATGTTTTGTAAGTGAAAGGTCATATTTTACACGAACGCTTAATTATATCCTCCATTTTTCTTCCAAGAAAATAAAACGCGAGTAAGCGTTCAGACCCTTGCTTAATAACCGCGAAGAATACGCGAAGAATTTTAAGAAAAACAACCCTAAACTCAACTCCAAAAATCATCCTAAAGTGGTTATTAATACAACAACATCGTAGTATGTGAATACATTTAACCCGTGTTTAACGAAATGGCTAAGGGAAGTTTTCCATGAAGAAGGATGCGTTTGAACAAATTCTTTCCGAAGTTGACGTGCTCGTAGAGGATCCGAGGTTTTATCCAAAAGTCTTTGACCTGCTATGCAAAGCAAGACGAAAAGAATATGCCAAGGTTGGTGACAACATCCAAAGAGTGATTGTCGAAGAATATGAAGATTTGTCTAGACGACTGGATGAGTCCCTTTTGCAGGAAAGTAGTTCATTTCGCAATGTGTTAAAATCTAGAAAGTTAGCAAATCTTCTCATCGATGATGAAGGAAAATTGCAGGTTGCCCTACTTCCTCGAACTATCAAGGTTTTGCAAGAACACCTCTACTCCCTTGGTCCCAACCGTCAGTTCGATGCCAAAAGAAGCGAGCATATGCTCAACGCCCTTACCCTCCTGCAGGATAACCAACAGCTGCAGAGGCGGCTGATGACCGTCAGCAAGCCTCATATGCATCGCTATGCAGAACAAATTATACGGGATACCCTCAGCCTTCCCCCAAAAACGGTCGTTGTAGACGCTCATGCTCGACGGGCTGCCCTCTCAGCTTGGCTCTGTTATCTAAGACAAAATGTTGGCTCTTGCTTTGCGACAGCTCCAGCCATTGTTGTTCACGATGAACAACCAGAAGTTTTTTTCAAAGACGTTCAGGAACTGCTCAGCACGGGTAGACTCAAACGAACATTTGGCGGCATTGAGTATGCCGTTCCTCTTAGCTATAGCTGGGGCTCTGGGGATTTGCGTAGGGTTTTTCTTTTTCAAAAGGGGGCGTACCAAGAAGAACAAAAGATTTGGCTCTCACCAGGACTGATCGAAGCTTTTGAATTTGCCGGCATGATCAACTCCGAACTCTCACAAAAAGAGAAAGAAAAGATAAGTAAAGAATTGATCATCAATACCTTGGTAAATTGGGATACCAACCAGTCGTGGTTTTTCGCTTCCATAGAGCAAATCCTCCGGAAGATCCTTCTCAATCATTTTGAACTCACCGAAGAGGATGTTCATGAGTATGAATTACGTCCCTCAGGGATGATCCATGGCGGTCTGCTTATGCAACCCCCAACCACTTCTGCAAAAGGGAAAAGCAAAGGAGAAAAATGCTCCCAATTCCTTCAACAGTTTGAGGAGACAAAAAACATCTTCAAAGCAATATCAGACAATGCTCTGTTAAAATCATGGGAGTTTACTCTGGCGTCCTTTGCTGAAACGAAAGCGCAGTTCACACGATGGAATTTGTACTCTAGTTTAGGTCTCAGGCCAGAAGACAAAGGGGGAATAGGCCCTTGCTTATATACGATTTTAAAAAGAAAACTCGATGAATGTAATGAAAACGTTCAGAAATACAACGAAGAGTACGAGGCGGTTTATCCGCAATTACTCTACTACCAACGACGAATTCGTAATGCTACTTCTGAAAAAGATGCTCAATGGATAAGAGCGGAATACCAAGCAAAAGCGAATGAATTTCGCTCTCTAGAAGAGCTCAGAGACAAGTTTCACAACAAAGCAAGACGTTACGCTAACCTTTATGATGGCTTGATCGATCTCTATTATCGTCTATTTCCTAACTACTTCCAAGAAATCTATGATGCAGATATCCACGAAGTAACCGCAGGCCCCTACGACGATAGTCCCGCAGGGTTTCGCTTACTATACAAATATGGCCGCTCAAATACCTCTCAGTGGACTCAAATCAACAATCATATGGAATTCATTGACGCTCTTGCTAGCTTTTTCATAGCAACAGAAACAGAACTCACTAATGCCCCTGAGATGAAAGGCCTGGAAGAGGACTTAACAGAGATATTCACAGCCATTGTCACCCACGTAAGATCCACAGAGTTTATTGAAACAGCTTTCCATCGAATGGCCGCGACGCACCACTCTCCCATCATAAAAGATCCACTCGAAAATTTGGGAAAAGTTGAAAAAAAACCGTGGGTATATACATCTGGAGGGGCAATGAGCACCCTCGTGAGTTGCTATTTTCGTCTGGAAACGAAACCAAAAGAGGTTTCTCGTTGGGTGGAAAATCCAATGGAACTCCTGGTCTTTCTTATCGATTCTGTAAAAGAAGTGTCCGATAAAATATTAGATGAATTTGAAGCCGATCCAGAAAAATCCCTTCTCATACACTCTCCAACACACGCTTTTCTACTCAAACCAGGATATCCTCAATTCAAGGAAGCCTGGAAAAGTAAAGAATATACCTACACCTGGGTCAGAGACCATTTCGTGAGACCAATGGAAGAGTTTTGCTCCAAAATCTTTCTCGACGCAGAACGGATGCAATTCGTGATCGAAAACCTCTACCACCTAGTCCCCCATAACTTCCAGCATTATTTCAAGCAATCCTTTGCAAATATCGGGGGATCGATGCAAATCACCGACTTCAGACAACATATCCTCGACACAATCGAACTTTCCAAAGGGCTGCAATACGCCGGCAGAGGCGTTCTGACCTCTGAACAAATTGATAGTGTTCTATATTCCCTACTTCCACTTTTTCCAAGCTATAAGCTGAAAGAAAGAGTGAAAACCATCCTCTCACAACTCCCTGGAATCTCAAAAGACGATAGAAAAACATTGATCACTATCCTCGAAGAGATCTCAGGACGCATTGGAAGCGAAAAAACAATAAGCGCCAAAGGACTACAAAATATCACCAAAGCTATGCTCGCTCTTGTAACCTTTTCAACATCCACACAACACGATTACCCTCTCCTAATCAGTCAAATCGCACAAAAAGAGGGCTTCGCCCTGCCAACCCCTTTTATCTGCGCCGACTCCAACTGGGTAAAAGATCACTTCGCCTTTCTCGTAAACCCCGGAAGCGGCCGATTCGAGTTTTGGAGAATGGATTATACGGGAAGCTATGGTGCCCCCCTGACCGATTGGGAGGAATGGCTCAACGGATCTCGTAAAACACCCACATGGGGCGTCTATAACAATCCCTACGAGTATAGCTTGTAACATAAGCGTTCACCAATGCCGTCAACTTAAGAAATAAAACTAAACGCAAAGACGCAAAGGCGCTAAGAACACCCTAATTTCTTTGCGTCTTGGGTTACACCGGGAATATCCTGCGGACTTTTTAGTTGAGAGGAACTAAATATGTAAATTGCACATTCAACATATAGCTGCGCATGGCGTGCGAGGGTAACCGGACACGCGAAACATGCGGTCTG
>JAAKFP010000310.1 GCA_011065005.1 Chlamydiota bacterium
AATTCAGATTCAGCAACTGGAAGCTCGGGTTCATGGTTTAGAAACGCGCTTATCAAAGAACAGTTCTAATAGCAGCAAACCCCCAAGCAGTGATGGCCTGAGGAAGAAACCAAAAAGTCTACGGGTGAAATCGGATAAAAAACCAGGGGGCCAAGAAGGGCATGTAGGAAAGTGTCTTTCGCAAGTTGAGAATCCCGATGTAATAGTTATCCACACTCCTACAAACTGTGATGGATGTGGATCATAGCTTGGAGAGGCCACCGGTTTCTGTGCGGAAAGGCGTCAGGTTTTCGATATTCCCCAGCCACAAGTTGAAGTGACAGAACATCGAGTTGAGGAGAAAAAATGTCCTTACTGTGGATCGATGAATAGAGCAATATTTCCAGAAAACATTAGAGGACCTGTTCAATATGGGGAACGAGTGATCGCTTAAATTGGAACGAGTGATCGGTTAAATTGGAATGGGTGATCGGTATGATTGGAACGAGTGATCGGATTGAGTGGAATACGCACTTTCCTGAATAGCAACAAAATCAATAAATTTCCCCCAAGAGGAGGGTCTGTGTGCATAACCTGAATTAAAGGAATGAAGATCGAAGTTCGGCAACGTATCTTTATTTATGCTATCAAGGCTTCTTAAAATGTCTCGCCGCAAAGAATCATCTTTAATTTTTAGAAGTGGAGCTGGACAACAATATTCCCGTGACAATGGCGTATCCAAACGACTTTGGTCAAAAAATATCCCTGATCCAGGTACTAAACCCATGCAAATGCCATTTATTGATGAGTCACAACGCGTAGAAAGCATATTTTCATCAACAAAAAAAGCCCAGCTTAAATCTTGACAAACATCTTATTTTCAATAGTTAAAACCCAAAGTTCAGGTCTCTAAGAAATTAATAATTGAATAAAATTTAGACTAAAGAGCATACTAAGAAAAGAAACGAGTTTTTGGGAAGTTTCTAAGTATGTCCGATAACTGGTTCATTAGCAATAACTAGTTCAGCGACTGATGCGTTTGAAATTATAGGAGATAGATTATGAGTGTTGGATGGAAAAGTTGGGTCATAGACCGTGCTAATGAGGTACTACCTGTGTCTGTGGATGATATTGTGACTACTGTTAAAGGGAACGCTTTATGGAAGTACTGTGTAGTTACACCATATAATGACATTAAAGATAGAGCAAGAATCCTATTGGATACTCTCAAACAAGGTGATCCTGACACTGCTGCACAAGCGGAATTTCTTGACGCTCGTCAAATGGGGTGGGCGTTTAATGCAAAAGTACTCAAAAAAGCAAAGGAACAAGGGGTTCCTGGACACATGATATTTCGGGTACTCAATGGAGAAAAAAAAGTTCCACTGACAAGTAGAGAGCTGAAAATATTAAATTTGACAGCTGCAGACAGGAAAGAACAGCAAATTATTATCGGTTTAACAAAATTCCCTGATCAAACTACAACTGACCTAGCATATATTGGTGGATATATCGCTATTGGTACCGGAGGCTTTTTTCTGAAGCCAAGAATACAAAACCACAAGGACATGGTAAAGATACTTCCAGACGACACAGAGAGAAAAGTCGCGTCATATATTTTAACTATGATTGTAGGGGCCATAGTTGCAGGAGGGGCTAAAGCAAAGTACAGGACCGGTGGCGGAGTCGCTGTATGCGCTATAGCGGGAGCCGTGGTGGCACTGGTCGGAGCTCTTTTTTCAAAGGTTCCCCAATGAACAAGACCCTAAAATTTAGACATACAGACACACTAAAAAATAGTTATTAAAGCAAATAAGGAGTATTAATTATGACTATTTCAACAAATTTACCTGGTCAAACTCCAACAGACATAGCATATGCTGTTGGATGTATCGTTATTGGCATCGGAGGTTTTTTTCTTAAGCCAAGAATACAAAACCACAAGGTCATGATAAAAACACTTCCAAGCGACACAGAGAGAAAGATCGCGTCATATATTTTAACTATGACTGCAGGGGCCGTGGTTGCAGGAGGGGCTAAAGCAAAGTACACGACCGGTGGCGGAGTCGGTGTATGCGCTATAGCGGGAGCCGTAGTAGCACTGGTCGGCGCTCTTTTTTCGAAGGTCCCCCAATAGAACTTCGTCGTAGAGTGCAAATCGGCTTGAACAAGACCGAAGCTAACTAAGTGAAAGGGAACGTTGGTGCATTGTGCATAACTCTTGAACTACGTCGGTAAAAGTGCTATTCTCCCTTGGATCACTTGAAGTGAATGTGGGGATTATTAGCTGTGCCTAGACGAAAACGACTTTTCAACCAGGGTTCCCGTATCATGTGATGCTGCGAGGAAACGGTGGTCAGCCAATTTTTCTTGAAGACTCAGATCGCGTTCGGTTGTGTCTACTTATACGGTACGCAATCGAAATGCATGACATAATAGTCTACGGATTTTGCCTTATGCGCAATCATATCCATTTGCTAGTAGAACCTACCACGTCTGGGCTTTCGGCTGGGATCCAATCCTTTGCGTCTCGATACGCCCAGTATTTCAACCGCAAGTATAAGCGAAGGGGGCACCTGTTCCAGGATCGCTACAAAGGGGTGATTGTTCAACACGGAGTCTACTTCAGACGGCTCATTCGATACATTCATCGGAAACCCCGTGAGAGCGAGAATGGTCAACCATCCTGAGGAGTATAGATGGAGCAGTCATCGTGCTTACCTTGGACTAGATGCGTTTACGTGGGTATCAAAAGATTGGATCCTTGCTCTATTTGCGCCAAGTGAAACAGAAGTCGATGAAGAGGCGCCCGACACCTTGACCGCTTTTAACACATATGGCAACGCTGACGATGCTGATGCAAAGGATCAGCTCGAGACGATTCACCGTTCGTCAAAACTGGGGGCATTTGATGACCTCGAGTTTGTAAAGAGGTTTGCGGGTGTAGAAGTTGATGAACTCGAGTTGTTCATTCGACTTGCAGACGGCAACCCGCAGGTAGGGCTGCCGGACTTGATTCGCGTCACTTGCGAACAATTTAAGGTTTCGGAGGAACAACTATGTGGGGCCTCACGGGATGCATCGGTGGTCAGGGCACGAGCGGTTCTTGCGCTGGTGGCTACGAGAACCAAACTGGCGTCGTTGTCAAGCTTGGCTGAGAGGCTGTCGCGTGACCACAGTTCTCTCAGCCGATTGCGAAGTAAGG
>JAAKFP010000311.1 GCA_011065005.1 Chlamydiota bacterium
GCGCCCTGGGAAAAGTCGATAAGAAACATAGCAGCCTGTAGGGCTGCCAGAAGGAAAAAGCGCTTTATATATAGTCATAGTCAACAAGAACATCACAATAAACCTTCCTTCCAAGATGTATACTGCTCTTTTTTTTGAAAAGATACTCATCATATATGATAAAACAATGTTCTAGTTTGAATCTGGCAGCCCTACAGGCTGCCGGATCTATTTCAAATCTTTCCCAGGGCGTTGCCCTGGGCTGTTGCAATACCAGCCCTTCAGGCTGAATCCAAATGTCGAAAATCGAGTCAGTGAACTCAGTGGTAAATATTTTTTTATTCTCTTAAGTTGACACCATTGCGTGAACGGTTACAAAGATGTCAGATATTTACTAGCCAAAAATAGTTAAATTCTCTATGATTTAAGCCCAATAAGTTTAAAGGAGAAACTAACGTGTTTTCAAACGGAATTAACAAAAGCACATCTTATTATTGTCCGTCGGTTGACCACCAAGCATCCGCACCTTCTAGTTCTTGTGCCCCCACTACGGAAGAGAGTGAAATTCCCAAAGACACACTCTCCAGAGCTGTCTTAAAGAAGCAGTCAGATGGTCGTTTACAATGGATAACTACTAATCGCTTTGGAGTTAAAGAGTGCCATTTTTTTGACAATGAAGAATGTTTAGACAGCCATCTTTGCGACGAAAATGAAGAATACTTAAGCAACGATCTTTACGACGAAAATGCACTCATCACTATTTGGAAGATTGAAGATCAAATACAAGGAAAAACCATCTATAAATATTATGATCGAGATGAGATCATCACTTGCTCTACTGAAGAGGAACTCCACCGTGAAATAGCATCTACTACAGAGCATGGAGTTTTTCACATCCACGATCTCAATACCAACAAGCATCTCTACCTACAACCCAAACAGGGCTGGTTACACCGAAGTTTTGACAAGGTCACTCTAGATGAGGCATGTAATACAGTTTTCTCCAAAGAAAAAAAGAACTCTTTCTGGCGAAAGATCACTGCTTGCGGGATCGCAGCCTTGACCTGTGGACCCGCTCTTATGGGGTTTACTGAGCTTCTTTCTAGAGGATATGAAGCGCTCAAGCCGGCTGTTAGCTTAAGCTCCTACTCTTTTGCTAATTCCCTGAAGAAAACGACAAGCGTCGCCGCTCTTGCACTAACAACTTATGGAATCAGCCAAGGTCCAGGAAAATCTCTATCCAGAACCTTATTTGGAATCCTCTCACTGGGAAGCTTTGCCAAAGCACAATTTTGTCCTCAGTTAATGGGACAATTCCCCACGCCAGATACTGCGTGGAAAGTGGCTGCCTCGGAAACGGAAGAGGCTGCTTACGTAGCCGCTGATAGTGCGGGGGTATGCAGCTTCGATATACGTAATGTCACTGATCCCCTATTTGCAGGGTGCTATGATACACCAGGAAGGGCTTTAAATGTAAAGCGTAAAGGCAACCATACCTTTACTGCGGATTGGGATCAGGGCTTAGATATCGCCCAGGTGAGCAATAGAACCCAACTCACACATGAGGGCAGGTACAATTCTCCAGGTTTAGCACATGGTATATATGTTCCACACGAAGAGGGCAATGATTCTCTTGTCGCAGATAGCGGCGGTGCTGGTGGTGGTCTTCAGGTTGTAGACTCAACAAACAAAAAACTCCCAGAGCGTTCAGGTTGGTACGATACTCCATTTGTGGCATGGGGCGTAGCAGGCAATTCCACGATTGCCGGTGTAGCGGATCAAACAAGTGTTCTGTTCATCGATTGGAGTATCAAAACAAACCCTGTGGAAGTGAGCTCGATTACAACGCTAGGTTCTCCTTATGCTATTACTAAAATAGGCGATAGCGATTTTTGGCCTGTGGCGGCTTACGCTGGAGGTTGGGGCATCATTGAAGACTCTAGAACTCCGCGGATTGTGTTCTGGCACAACACGACTGGTTTTTGTCTTGATATTACGGTTAATGACACTGATTTGTATGTGGCTGAGGGGCCTGCGGGTGCATCACATTGGGATGTGACAATCCCTGCGAGTCCAGTGTTTCGTGGCAGATTCGATTGTAATGCTACAGGCGTTACCCCTTATCTCTCATATCTCCTCGTGGCCGATTCAAACTATCCCGGCCTTAAGGTCGTTGACCCATTTGCTCCCTGCCCAACGACCACTACCTCTTCTACTACGATAACAACTACTACTGCTACCACCACTACTGCCGCTGTTACTGCTGCTGCTACCGCTATTACTGCTGCTGCCACTACTACTTCCCTTCCTTCCTCTTTGAAATCGAGCGCATCTATTGTTCGACCAAGCTCTTCCGCTCCACAACAAACCGGCAAAGAATCAGAGCCAAAACCTGATACCAAAGAAAGAAAAGTCACATGGATTATCATAGGTTTCTTGTTGGCAGTCTGTGCAGGTATGGGAACAGCAGTGTATTCCTTATTCAGACGAAGAAGCTCTTCTGAGGACAACAAGGATGTAGAGTTGGACAGAACAGAAAATGGTGATGAGCCTGACGAATCCTCACCACCCTCCGAACCACCGGGAGGCCCCTACCATAACCTTCCTCATGTTGAAAAACCACAAGATGGAGAAGGCCAATATCAGAATCTCTCTCCTGTTGGAAAACCACAAGATGGAGAAGGTCCCTATCATAATCTCCCTCCTGTTGAAGAACCACAAGATGGAAAAGACCAATATCAGAATCTTGATGAAATACAACCGTAAATGCCACATGACAGGGATATGGAAAGATTTGTCTTATGAAGAAAGATCTTTCCAAATCGCAAAGCGCAGATTGCTCTGCGCACTCCAAGGACACTGAGAAATGGACTTTATTCACGATCCTTATCAGCCTGGTGAAACGATCGCAGCGGTGGCCACTCCTCCTGGGGAGGGTGGTGTTGCAATTGTGCGCATTTCTGGAAGGGAAGCTCTAGATGTTGCGGATCGCATTTTTTCTGGACTGGTGAGAAGTTACAAAACGCATACAGCCCATTATGGAAAGGTCATAGACGAAAAGGGGCAGCATGTTGACGATGTCTTGTTGTTGGTGATGTTGGGCAAGAGGTCTTACACTGGAGAGGATACTGTTGAGATCCATTGCCATGGGGGCAGTTTGATTACTAGACGAGTTTTGGATGTCGCATT
>JAAKFP010000312.1 GCA_011065005.1 Chlamydiota bacterium
GTAAAAAGGGCAATAGAGGGTGACGATTTGCTACAGAGCATTTTTGAGGCTTATTCAAATCGAAACCAGACATAAACTGGCATACTTACTTGAAATCCAACGGGATTTTGCCTCCATAGATAAGTATATAAATAATTTATTATTTTATTTCTAAACTAACAATTTATTAGTTGATATGATTGATTTTACTCCATATTTATATTCTAACGTCTCATTTATTCAGAATTATCGAGGGCAGTCCGTTGGTCTTTCCAGCCCAGCGAAGCTCGCGGCGCGCTGGCTTTCCCCAAGGGATGACGTGCAAAAGGAGGTTGTCAAAGTAATTGATAGGACCTTCCAAGGGCTAAGAAAAGATATTGAACAGCGTCGAATAGCCACAAAAGGTGGCTTCGCCCGTAGTGACTTTGCGTCACTGTACACTTTCAGGAAGGGTCTTCGCAAGATTCGGAAAGCGCATGAAAACGTGAGCTACATAATTCTGAGAAGGGGAGTCGACACGACTCTAGGGAAGGTTGGCCCCGGTCTTACGATAAGCGCAGTGCAAGGCTTTCGATCGGACAACGGCCTTAAAGAGCATAAGGATTATGTGGCGCTGACGAAAAGCCAGGACGTCCCCCTTTCGAACAAAGAACAATCCGATATCGGTGACAAGGTGATTGCGTTGGCCGATTCTTTTGAATACGAGTCGGACGCTCAGAAGGCATTTTTGCAAGATATGGCGGCATTTCAGCACAACACCTCGCTTGCCAAGCTTGAGACCCTATCCAAAAGAATCAAGCAGTATCTCGAAGGCTACGGCATCAAGCAGGGGTTGGAGAATGAAGCCCGCAATCTGCTGAGGCGTTCTGAAAAAAGGGAGCAAGATCCACAGCTTTTCATAGAGGTCATGCGTTTAAGTTGTGCTCTAGATCAACTTCCTGGCCCGAGATCACAACTATTGATTAGTCAAAAGCTCTCGGTTAATCTGAAGGATCTAATTAAAACCGTCTCCGAAGAGCTGAAGAGGAAAATCGAGCAGGGAAGCGAACTGGTCGCATCTTTGCAGGACGAACTGAAAAAGACCGAGGACAACACTCTCGAACTCATCACCGATTACCAGCCATCGAGGCAGTATCTCTGTGCGAAGGGAGCTGTCTTGAACTATAGCTACTACAGCAGCTTTGGGGACAATGAGCAAAGGGCTTCTTGTCGCCGTTGCAACAGATGTTAAATGCGCAGATCTAAGAGAGGGACGCACCCTCGAGAATTTCCGTTGCGACCCTGCAGGAAAGAGCTTGCTTGAGAGATTTCAGATCCCGCTTTCCTGGGGCAAACTCACCGTTGATGAAGCATATCTCAAAGCGATGGACGAGAGCACAGAGGCCGCCTCCAACCGTAAGATTGCGCTGCAAACACTCGCGGACCTCGAGTCCACACAGCTCTGGCAGCCTCAGCGTCGTGTTCGTATGGAGCGCTTAGAGGCGCTCAATATCTTAGGAAAATTTCTAAAAAACTCTAGCAAAGCTGCCCTCACCCACTGGGATCCCTATTTTGACTTTCTGGATATCGCTGCAGCCTGCTTTTCTCTTGTGCAAGAGGGGGGCGAGGATGGAAAGAAGCTTCTTCCCGCGCTTTTGGATGCTGTGACGTGGCGCAAGGGGAAAGCGGGCGTGATTTATAGAGGAGAGTTCGCTGACAACTATGCACGTGTATGGGAGCGGCTCGGTGCCTTTCTCGAAAAGCGTTATCGTGGAGAGGATGTGGATGTTTCGACTCATCTCCATAAGGTTTTTGAGCATCCATTTCAGAGCAAGGGGGCAAAAGCCGATCTGGCCGAGCTCTACCCAAGGATGGCGTCTGCGGAATTTCTCGCGCGCAAATGCGCCTACTGGAACAAATACTTTCTCGAAAACAAGAGGTACCTCGATGAGAGTGGAAATATCCATGATGAGAGATATCGAACCCTACGTGAAGGTACGCTCTTCACACTCCTCGGCGAGCTCTATGAGGTGAAGAAGGTCGTCATGGAGGGCGGTGGCTTTGTCATGCAGATCTGCATGCCCGTCCATACGGACAGATACACGAGAGAAGGTTCTTCCATCCCCTTGAAACTTGTGTTTCAGGGGACAATCGGACACAAGGCGTCGTTTGGCCGCGACAAAAATATCACCTGGCCAGGAGGACCTCTTTGGAAAGAGAAGGGTTACAACTTAATTAGAAATGCTCTCGAGGAAGTGCTGAAAATCCATCCAAAGGCCCATTTTGCGATAGAGACGGCAGGGCATAGCCTCGGCGGTGCCGACGCGCAGGAGGCAGCAAAGAAGATCATCTCCATGGATCACCTTCGCCCTCACATTGCACTGCTGGATGTCACCACCTACAACGCTGCGGGGATAACGGACGAGACCGCAAAGCAGTTTTCACTCGTCGTCAACAGCGAACCACGGTTGCTCGGCAGAGTTATTCACTCGCTTGTGGATGGTGATGTTGTGCAGTCCTCCGGCTGCACCCACCTCGGAGATGGAGTGGAGGACGCCCATAAGGTGCAGTTGATTCAGATCCTCAACGATTGCCGAAGCAAAAGTACGGTCCACGATGCCGAGGCCAAACACTGTGACCTCGTCTATGCGAGAGGCCCCCGCATCTACGCCACACGCATGGTCGACCCTCGCGTCGACAGGGCAATCGTGGACTTCTATCAGAAGCGTCTAGGACGGGACTTTTTGAACCATGCAGACAAGACTCTGCGACGCGGAGCCAAGACAAATGCTCTCCTTCGTGCGGGACAACTGGTTCTTTATAGACTCGCTCGCAGTAGAATCGAAGACCCGGAAGGGCGAGAGAGATTGGATCAGGAGATTTCTAAGTTTAACACTGAACAGTTCGCTCCCGAAATAGTGCGGGATTTCATTCGAGGCGGTAGAAGAGTGCTAGAGCCCGATGCGAATGATCGGCATTCCCTCTAACTAAGATTGCAAAGGTGAATTCACTCTGTGAAGCTAATTTGAGTCATTTCTTCAATTTTATTAGGAGCCTTTAACGATGTGAATTTACCCTGGCGGGAGTTTACAAGATATTTTTTTCGAATCTTTAATTTTACATACTAAACAACTTACATTCAGGATTATATAAAAAGTTTTTCAGGATTTTTTTGTATTACCCACCTTTTTTCTTATA
>JAAKFP010000313.1 GCA_011065005.1 Chlamydiota bacterium
CACAACCGCTTACAATGGAGGGCCCCTTCACCGTATGGGAATGTGACCCTCCATTGTAAGCGGTTATGAACCAAAATCTTGCACTTATAGATCATTTTCAACTGCGTTTTCTAGGATTATATTTTTCCATCCTTACTATAATGCCAATAAATCGCCGATAAACGAACTGGATAGTGCGATACTGCCTCTCCTTTTCCTCTACTATCGGCATATCCCGTTAATGTCCAAAAACTGATCCTTCCAATAATAATGATCAAGAAGACCCGTGGTATCACGACCTAGCGTGTGATACGCCGCAAAGATCGCTTCGATGGAAGCAAGCCCCTCCTCTGGTGAAGGACAATCGTTCTGCTTACGGGGATATGCCGTTTTCCATCCTTTAGGAATGCTACGAAAGATGAACTCCTGATGTGATTCTACAAATCGCATCATCTTTTCCGCGTAACGCCAGGTTCCATCCAAAATAAAAAGACCGCAATCGACATCTGAACGATCGAGCGGCGGCGCATCGAGCGTAAGCAATACATAGCCGGAAAAGGGAGGAAGTTCCTCAAGAGGATACGTGAAAAATTGAAAATCCGGTCGTTTTTCCATCCCCTTCAAACTGCACTTTTTCAAGTTCTCCTTGCGATGGCGCAAGACAACCGTCTGTGGTGGATTTTGTTTAGGAAAAGATTGCATATTTTCTGTACACCCAGCTAACATGTAATAGGTTAACAATTTTAAACATTTTAAACCAGGAATGAAGCCATGAAACAGCTCTATACATTATTCTTCTTCGCTTTCCTTTTCATGAATTGGAGTCCCTCCGTTCAAGCCGAAACTGCGCAAAATGACACAATATCTTGGCATACAAACTATGAAAAGGCTCTACAATTAGCTAAAAGTAGCAATAAGCCTATCCTCCTATTCTTCACAGGAACAGATTGGTGCGGATGGTGCAATAAACTCGAAAAAGAGGTTCTCGACACCCCCGAATTCATCGCAGAAGTCGCTGACAAGCTGATCTTTGTAAAGCTAGACTTCCCCATGCATACAACCCTCGACCCCTTGACAAAAAAACAAAATGAACAACTCCAAGAAAAATATTCCGTACGAAGCTTTCCCTCATTGGTGGTCCTAGATCCCGACCAACAACCGATTGGAATTACTGGCTATCGCGCCGGTGGAGGAGAACAATATGCCCACCATTTGATGAAAATAATCAATGAGTATTCCGCCTACAAACAACAAATGCGGCGCCTCGGCTACCATAACTTTTCTGGAAAAGAACTAAAAAGGCTATACCAAAAAGCCCACGAGCTTGGACTCACTGAAGATGTCAACATTCTTGTTAGTGTCGGCGTCAACTCAGATCTACCCCACTTCTTTCTCGCAGAAAAATATCGTATTTTTGTGAATTCCGGACAAATCAACGAGGAAAAAACCACCTCCCTAAAACAACAACTCCTTGCTAGCGACCCAGACAACAAATACCTCACACACTACCAGGTGGCCGTCATTGACTTCGAGGCATGCTGTGAGGATATGGAAAAGGACAAAATTCCTCCATCCAAAGCCGTCTCCCCTTTAGTTGATTACATTAGAAAATACGGTGCCGAAGACACAGAAAACCTTTGGCGGTTAAATATGGTGATATCACAGGTCTTTCTAGACAAAAACAACTTTGAAGAAGCATTAAAATATGCAGAAAGTTCCTACCTAGAAGCGCCTGCATCGATCCAGCCAGACATCTCTATGGCGATCAAAAACATTCAGATGCAGCTCCAAGCACCAAACTAACCAATTCCTCAGTTACATTCAACATTTTGGCCCGCAAAGCCCCTCTTCCCGGCTTGACAAGGATATCCATGCCTGTAGGAAAGGTATGACGTGATGACCGAAAAGCCTCTCGAACAATCCGCTTAAAATAGTTTCGCTGACAAGCATTCCCAAAACGCTTCGTGACAGTAATCCCTAGCCTCGTCTGAGCAACAGGGCTCCTTCGAACAGAAACAACAATCCTCTCACCAAAGTGTCGCTTACAACGACTAGACATCTTCAAAAAATGATGCCTCTTTAGTATTCTAACTGATTTCGGGAAGGTGTAACTCACGCCCTAGTCAAAGCCTTGCGCCCATCACGGCGACGGCGATTAACGATTTTGCGGCCGTTAGCTGTCTGCATTCTCTTGCGAAATCCATGCTCAGATTTACGGCGCCTTTTGCTTGGTTGGTAAGTACGTTTAACCATCTGAATTTCCTAAATTTAGCAATTTCAAAGACCAAAGAATAAAGAAATTCACGAAAAAATGCAACGCTAAATTCTAGGGGATAAAAAAGCGTTGAAAAGAAATTGGGATTTCAGTATAAAAGACCCTTAAATTACGTTAAGTTAGGAAATTATACATGAAAGTTAAAGCATCAATAAAAGCCGATAAGTCAAAAGGCGACAAGCTCGTTCGTAGACAGGGTCGCATGTATGTGATCAACAAAAGAGATCCAAATCGAAAACAACGCCAAAAAGGCCCCGCCAGAAAAAAATAACAGAGGAATCTAATGGCAAAAAAATCATCCATAGCAAAACAGAACCGTCGACAAATAATCGTTAATCGCAACTGGGAAAAACGACAAGATCTTAAAAAGAAAGTCTACGACATGAACCTCAGCGATGAGGAGCGAATGGACGCTCGAACTGCCCTAAATAAAATGAAGCGGGACACCTCCCCTGTGCGCCTTCGGAATCGTTGTCAGATCACGGGCCGTTGCCGAGGATTTCTCCGCAAGTTTAAAGTTTCCCGTCTTGTGTTCAGAGAGATGGCCTCCATCGGCCTCATTCCCGGTGTAACAAAATCCAGTTGGTAAGCCCTAGAACGTAATCGTTCAGACAATGGTGTCAACTTAAGAAACAAAATTTTAACCACAGATGCACACAGATAAACACAGATAATTTACCCCAACACATCTGTGTTTATCTGTGTGCATCTGTGGTTAAAATCAAAGTTCGAAGGCGGTATTTGCTCCTTTGCGTTGAAAATCTCAGCTTAAGTTGACACCATTAATCGTTCAGTCACCATGTTAATAAGCATGGATCCGAACGCATATCCTAGAACAGGTTTAGTTTTTCGATCTTATACCAGTCTTGCATGCCATCAC
>JAAKFP010000314.1 GCA_011065005.1 Chlamydiota bacterium
AAGATACCAAAGATTTTGGTTTTTGGAAAAATGGTCTCGTTAAAAATCCTCGAGGTCAGGAGTTCTGAAATTACACTATTGGTATGCTGCATAATCATATTTATTTTAAAGAACTATTGTAACAGAACTATTTTAACTATTCAGGTCATTATTTCTGGGACGATGCCCCCAACCAAAAATGTGAAAGACCAAAGGGCCGAAGGTCTGAAAGATCTCTGAGAGAATATGGGAAAGGAGTAAAGGTTCACCTTTCTCCTTCATCGGGAAGTGAAGCAAGCTTACTTGTATATATATTAAAAAGTTCTTTTGTAAGTTCAAAATATTTTTTATCAACAAAATCTTCCTGTATTTTTTTTAAAATTTCTGCAGATCTTTCTAACTGTTTTTTGGCTTCAGGAAAATTCACAGCTCGATAAGATTTATCACAAAGTGAGTTATATACATCCACAAGTCCCAAGTAAGAGCTATTTAGTCTTTTTTTTATCCCATATTTTCCAATGAGATCTTCTTTTTCTAAAAGACCTTCATCAATCCGAATTGCATTTTGAAAATTAGTTATAGCCTCTGCATACTCATTTCGCATAAGGTGTATTTCTGCTAAACGCTGATACGTCTGGGATAGGCCATCTAAAATTGTAGTCTTCGATAGAGGCAAAGGTTCCACACCGAGAGCAAATTCGAAATCAGCTTTAGCTTTATTAAAGCTATTCATTGCTTCTAAATTTTTAGACATTTTAAAATAAATATCGCCTAACTGTTTATGAACTAAACCTGCCTCTATTTTACTTTTTATAACCAATCCATTATAGATCGTTGTAACGCTTTCTATTTTATCACTATCTTCGTACATTCCTTTTACTTCAGCAAGATCTTGTTCTTGTTTCTTAATTACCTCACCGTGAGCTTTTAATAATAAAGTTTCTAATTTTTCATTTGTTATTTTATCTATGGATAATAGATTTAAGCCGATAATACATATATTAACAGTATTATCATATTTTTTGTCTTTAAAAAATCTTTTAGCGTCGCGGTATTCTGCTAAAGCAAGTACTTGTTTTTTGAATAATTCAACCTCGCCCTCCAACCTATCAGAATCGATAATTGCTTTTTTACATTTTGGGAAAAATTTTCTAAAAAAATCCTCTTTAGCACGATTAAAGGGTAAATTTGGCCGTACAGAGATCTTTGGACCTGGACATTTACACTCTGAACAATTAAAAGCCCTTTTTCCATCAATCATTACCCTATAAGCATCTATAGGAAAGCTACCCCCACAACTTGTGTGTATATGTAGATCTGGGCTTTCTTGACCATCTGGACCTAAAAAAGCCTTTGGAATCATTGAACGATAGTTATCAGCAATACTCATTTACATCCCTCTTATAAAAAATTCTAATAAATGCTTGGCATTTCTTCTCTTTTTTAATAAAATTAAATTAGACAATAAGAGATAAAAACGGCTATATTTTGCGTTATTATAAGTTATTTCAAAGTTATTTCGCAACATAAAAAGGAAAATTAAGACATGACTAGTTCTTCTGAACCAGGAGAAACTTACGGGTTCGATCCGTTGAGATGGGTGCCCAATGTTTCATTAAATAAGAAAGAGCAGAGGCTTGTAAGCGCGATAGTTAACCAAGTAAAAAATGATGCATTCAGTGATTTAGAAAAAGAGTTGCAGTCAGAGCAAGAGTTATCTGGTTCCGTGATTGAATGCACTTTGAGACAATGCCCATCGGAAAAGTCGGAACGCGTGAAATCCGTTTGTCTAAACGCGCTTATAGGGAAGAGCGACTCCTTGGATTTGGTCAGGCGGGAAATGGACATCAATCGAAGAGTAACACTAGCTCATTTGCTTGCAGATCAAATTGGACTGGACCTCCTGGATAATTTTAAGGAACTATTCGGAACTGCTACTGTTGACGATCGTCTGGCGTTGTGTCAGGAGATCGCGAGTAACGAGGCATGGGAGGGGTATCGAGATCCTCATCTACGTTATCCGCTAGTTCGACAGTTGCGTGCTCTTGCCGAAGAGAACCTCACCATCCTCAAAGAAGCGCCTAAACCGGCAACGAAAGCGTGGCCATGGATTCTCGTAAATCGTCTTCAATCCATGGGTATTTCGAAAGAGGTGACAAAGGATTTTTACGATAACGTCTGCAGCGACTCAGGCTTTAAAGAATGCCTCCGAGCTAAGGATCTTTACGATTTTCTTTTAGGGCTGATATCCTACGACCAACTGAGTGCCCAAGAAAATGCGCTTCTGTCCAAATGCTTGAAGGCAATAGTTGAGGACAGAGAGCGTGTCATGCGTGAACGCAAGAAGATCGAGGGTAAACTTCAAGGTAAAGTTCCAGGTCAGAGGGGCAGAGTTCCGAAACCAGGTCGTGAAGAGGCTATAAAGCTGAAAAACCGGCTTATGGAGCTAAATAAGGAACAGCATATCGAAGATAAAACTCTGCCCGATATACAGTGTCTCAGCAACATCAGGGCCAACTTCACAAGAGAGGAGTTTTTCGACATCCTGAGAAGAAAGCAATCAAAAGCAGAAAAAAATAAGATATAAGAAAAAAGCTGTCCCTCAGTAACCGTTCACCTCTATCTATTAACCGCGAAGAACGCGAAGATTTTTTTAAGATGAAACTCTATAAAACCCTATAAATATTTGATATGGGCATGAACTTGATTGGAGGTGGGGTTTTTCCTTTGGATTTTTTGAATTTCTTCGTTAACTCATGTTCTTTCCCAAGCTTTTTTCTGCATAGGGTAAGCACTTCTTTTGCCTTTTCCTCTTGAATCTCCGGTTTTTTGAAGGTAGCGATTGCTGCAATAAGGGAGTCTAAATAGCGCTCTAGCCTCGCGGAGTCTTTTTTACACGCAATCGAAAAGCCCTTTATCAAATATCTCATAGCAAAATCAGGTCTGTCACTATTTAAAAAACTTACACCAATATTGTAATTACATATTGCCGTGAATTTAAGCTTTTTTCCTTTAAAATCTTTGCTAAGCTTCCATGCTTCTATGAACTCTTTTCTTGCCCCTTCTTCCCGCTTTTCTACTCCCGCTAAACTAATACCCAAGCTCGTTTTGCTTGCAACGACTAAGGGATGGTTACCTCTA
>JAAKFP010000315.1 GCA_011065005.1 Chlamydiota bacterium
CCTGTCTGCATCCACCCAAAATTGATGCCCTTGGTTGGAAAACTCCTCGTATAGACCCAAGCACAGCTCAAAATTCACACGTTTGAACGGCCTGTGGCCTTCATGAATCAATGGGGTCTGGGTCCTTCGCCTAGGCGAAAGACCCAGACCCCATTGAACCTCCTATCCTTTTGTGCTTCCTGAAACTTCACGATATCTCCATCAGGCACAAACATTCCGTCCATAACACAGCTGTGGAAATGAGGGTGGATGGAGGCAATGCGAAGCCTCCCCGCAAGAAAGACAGCTAAAGATCAATCTTGGAGACGAAGGCAAGGTTTAAGCCAAAAAAGCTCTGCAAATTTGCGCCTTTTTTCAAAAAGTGGGGGTAAAAAATGTTCATATTAGCCGAAAAGTGGTTGCATAAAATGTGTTTTCATGCGATACATAAGATATGGAAAGGCAGATATTTCACAAATTACTGAGCTGGAAAGATTCTAAAAATCGAAAGCCTTTGATTATAAAAGGTATTCGTCAAGTCGGTAAAACCTATATTCTTAAGGAATTTGGAAGAAAACTCTTCCCATGCGTTCATTATTTTAACTTTGAAAAAAAACCTGAACTTGCTCAAATCTTTTTGCCCAACCTCGATCCTGATCGGATCGTTACGGAACTGAACTTCCATATTGGAAAAAAAATAGATCTTGAACATGATCTCATTATTTTTGATGAGATTCAAGCTTGCCCCAAAGCATTAACCAGTCTAAAATATTTTTGCGAAGATTTCCCCGAAGCTTATATTTGTTGTGCCGGATCTCTCTTAGGAGTTTATCTAGGTCCAGCTTCCTATCCAGTAGGCAAAGTGGATAAACTCCAAATGCATCCTATGTCATTTATTGAGTTTTTAATGGCTATTGGTGATGAGCAGGCGGTGGAACTATTAAATCAGGTATCTGAAACATCTGTTATTTCGGATTTTATTCATAATCACCTGTGGGAACAGTTAAAGAAGTATTTTATCGTAGGAGGCTTGCCAGAAGTTGTTGCTATTTTCCGAGAGCATCAAGAAGATTTATACACAGCTTGTATAAAAACGCGAGAAAAACAGAGAACACTCATTGATGACTATTTTTCTGATATTGCGAAACATGCAGGAAAAGTCGACTCTATGCATATCCATAGAATCTGGCAATCAGTTTCGGAACAACTAGCTCTTGAACAAGATGGATCCGCAAAAAAGTTTAAATTTAAAAATGTAGTCCCTGGGATTGATCGCTATAGCAAACTTGTTAATGCAATAGATTGGCTAGAAAATGCAGGCTTGATCTTAAAAGTCCACATTGCTAATCAGGGAGAAATTCCTTTAAAAGCATACGTAAAAGAAAACACATTCAAATTATATCTCTTTGATGTGGGAATATTGGGAGCCTTGAGCGACCTCGATCCTAAATCGATTTTAGATTACGATTATGGCTCTTACAAGGGATTTTTCGCTGAAAATTACGTTGCTCAAGCGTTTACTTACGGAGGAGCTGATGCCCTTTATAGCTGGAGTGGAAAAAAATCAGAAGTGGAGTTCTTAAGGCAGATAGACAATCACATCATCCCCATTGAAGTGAAAGCTGGACGAACAACCCAGGCGAAAAGTCTTCGTGTTTATGCAGAAAGATTTCATCCTCCCTATCGAATGATTATAAGCGGGAAAAAATTATCGATTGACAAACCTAATAAGATATATCACTACCCTCTTTATCTTGCAGCGAATTTTCCTTTAAGAAACTGTTAAGAAATAACTGTTCCTAAGCTTGACAAAAGAGTAATTTTTCGGCGATTTTGATCGCGTTGCCTGCTGCACTGCGGATGGTATTGTGAGCCATCGCAACAAAACGATACCCAAGGACCGGACACGGCTCAACGGGACCAGTATGCACTGCCATTCCTCCTTCTATACCCATCGTGTTTCGAAATTACGCTTTGCACGGCGCGAAAAGGATAGGAAATCCAAGCACTTTTCTGCTACCAGCCCCTCGGGGCCGAAAGACACTACATAATTGCCAGAATCGCACAACAAAAGCATAAATCCCAAAGCAAAGTCTTAGATATGCTTATAGACGAAGGAATAAATCGACTACGATTGCCGCTGAGCTAAAATCACCAGAGCCGCGGCAGGTAGCTTACGCTTCCTGCCCTCTGAAATATTTTTACACCTCCTCACGAGACAGATCAGAAGTGAGATGAGAGATGAATCCCTGAACAAGGTAGGGGACAAGATCCTCATCTCTCTTTCGCCCCTCACGGTAAAACCTGCTATACTCAAAGATGCCCGGATTCGGCAGGTCCCAGGTATCCCAAAAATCAACCTTTTCTGCCGTCCATTTTGCTTCTTGCATCTCCGATTGATGGAGCGCTTTCCACTTTAAAAAAACTGTTGAAAATCGAAAAGGAAAACCGCTTTTTACCTTTTATGATGGCCCTCCCTTCGCAACGGGACTGCCGCACTACGGACACCTCCTTGCTGGGACGATAAAAGATGTTGTCCCTCGTTACAAAACCATGAAAGGGTATTGCGTACCTCGCCGCTTCGGATGGGACTGCCACGGTCTTCCCGTGGAGACGGAAATCGAAAAAGCTCATGAGCTCTCAGGAGCTGCCTCCATCGAGGAGTTTGGCATCGCCAATTTCAACGAAGAGTGCCGCAAAATCGTACTCCGCTACTCAGCGGAATGGGAGAAAACAGTGCACCGTATGGGACGCTGGGTCGACTTTGCCGATACCTACCATACGATGGATCTAAACTTTATGGAGTCGGTATGGTGGGTCTTTAAGCAGCTCTTCGAAAAGGGGCTGGTGTATGAGGGCTACAAGGTAATGCCCTTTTCCGCGCACCTCGGTACGCCGCTCTCCAACTTCGAAGCAACGCAAGATATTCTCTCTGCAATTTTTTCAAAATTTTGCGTCGGTAAGTTAGGTATGAGAAAGAAAGAGAAAGCGGAACTCGTCCACAAGGTTCTGAACAAGTACTTTCCCTCACCTCTGATTCCACTTTACCACAAGGACTCTTACACACTTCTGATTGCGGTTCTCCTATCCGCACAGTGTACAGACAAACGTGTGAATATGGTAACGCCAATTCTCTTC
>JAAKFP010000316.1 GCA_011065005.1 Chlamydiota bacterium
TTTACTCTTATTTAATAAATCTCACCAATATCTTCAAGGAATAACAGCAATTATTAGTCATCCCATTCCCCCAGGAAAAAGCACGATGTAAGTAAAAATTCTTCTCGCTACGAGGGAAAATTTGAAACTTATAGAGACAGTCCCTTTCAGAATTACTTCCGAAGGGTTTTAAAAAAAAAGGTCTTTTAGTGCAAGGTGTTAATTCTCAAAAAGAAACACATACAAAAAAAAGACCAAAAATAATGAATTCTGATAACTACCTTAACTCAGCCCCGCCTTCTTGTGAACAAAATTCTAACACAAAATTCTGATAAAGACAATTTTCCTTCTCATTCCCACGAATCCCCTAAAGATCCAATCTCTTCTCATGTGCTGGCTTATCTTAGAAAACTCAAAGTGTCGCAACTCCTAGGTGAATGTGTTACCGATCCCAGGAGAGGAGATTGTAAATATACTCTTCCCTGCCTGTTATTGACGCCTTTGTTCAATGTTCAATTTCTGAATGGATCGAAAAATTCATTCCAAACTCAAGCTCATGACACCCCTGAAATAAAGGAAAAGATTTCAAGATTTATTGGAAGGGATGATGGCGCTTTGCCTGTAGCAAAGACTATGGATGACGTACTTGAAAAGCTCCATTTCGAAGAATTCAACAATGTTTTGATGCAACTATTCGAAAATATCAGGCTAAGCAAGCTTTTCTTTGAACATATGCTATATCACATGAAAAAAATCTTGACGCATACAATAAAGGGTCTGTAGACTCATATCATATGTATTGTTAAAATTATGCCCTAAGAAGCTACTTTTAACCAATTTTTCCATATCTACTCACATGATATTATACGTGGAGGTAAATCATGACGACAGTTACTATGGATGGTATGCGGATAACATCGAAAGCTATGCATGACGCATTGACCGCTAATCCTATAAGTGTTACGGAAGCAAAGAACAAAGCTGAGCAATTATATATGGAGGGCCTTTCCCTCATAGAAAGAGAAGTGGCATCTAATCCTTGGCCTGATGGAATTGTCACATGGATTACGACCGATCTTGATGAAATTATTTCGATGACAAAAGTACAGCATGAAGATCCCTTTTTATATGTTCTTAGGAAAACATACCGTGTTTTTGCAGAATTGACTTGGTATCAATGTTGGCATGATCAACGTCGACCTACTTACCCAAAAACAAGAGAGTCGATTTTTAAGAATGCTAAGACAATCCTTGAGAATTTGCCCCCGGAAATGAAGATTGATGAAGGGCAATTAGTGAGTTCAATCGGTGTGAGGTTTGACTTGCGCTGCATTCAGCAAGCAGCAATATGTTTGCATCCTAATGATAGCATTTGGAAAAAGTATAATATTGCCATCACAGCGGGTATCGCCGCAGCCGGATTGAATGTTTCTAGTATGTATAAAGTTCTAAAACAGCTTGGGACAACAGTAAAAAGAGACTGGGTTGCAACTTGGTATATTGATATTTGGAACTTACGATGGTTATCTACAAACATCACCACCCTTGTTGCATTTGAAGACAGAATTGCACCTGAGATTTCCAAATGTTTGGAAAAAGGTGGCAAATACACGATTTGTTTAACAATGATTTTTATAGATATTCTCAAAAATCCCCACGCCGATCAGCTTCTGAAAGACAGGGTCTTTTACGGTACAGAAGGCCAACGTGGATTGAAAAGTTTAGTTCACTTAGAAAGGAATTATAACTTGGCGTTTTTTGGTAGAGAGCAAATAGAAAAGTGGGTCGCAAATATGCGAAAAGCAGATCGTTATTGGAAAACACGCCATCTTGCGATGGAACATCTTTTTACCTTTGCAAAAGACGATGCCTCCCCTTATCGCAAAGCGAGCATTCAAAGCCTTTCTTCTCGATCAGATTTGGTAAGAGCTACGAAGGAACGAAGGTATGAAAAAGAGAAAACAACATATGTACAAAAAGCCCGAGAGCTAGATGTCATGGTTCGGCCTTTCATCGAAAGCCGTCGTGCCCTTGAGGATGAATATGTAACTCTTGAAGAATCAACAAGAGGTTCTTTTGACGAGCTAAGATTAATAAAAGTAACAGAACAGTTACGCCAGATCGAAGAATTAGATGGCACAAAAAAAGTACTGGAAAATTTCGATACATTCAGTGCTTTGTTATCACAAAGACATGTTGAAGAAGCAAAGATGCTTGAGGACATGATACAAGCAATCAAGACTTGATGTTGAAGTGTTGTGGATCAAACAGAAGGCAAGCATTATGGAACTATGAATCCGTTTCAAACTGTGCTTTCCTCTTTTGTTATAGCTTTGAGTATTGCTTGTTGTGATGAGGAGCCGTTTTTACACCCTCAATATTCACACTAAAAAAATTGAGGTAAAAAAGCTTTTGCAAGTGTGGCACACTTGGAATTTTGTTTGTGGAAACAAGTTGAACATCATGGTGCTCTCGAAATAAAAAGAACACAAGTCTGTGATGACGATCCAGTTACACCTATGGGTAACATAGACTTAAATGGAAGTGTCTTTGAACAACAACCAGGCTACAGCATCTATTGTCATTGACAATTCGGAGGAAACATATGACTACCCCATCATCTCGTATTTCTGCTTCTCCACCGTTAGAAAGATTAACTATGCCTAACGTTGCAGAAGAAACCAGCTTAATACAAGAAGCAGCCACTTTTGTAAAAGATATTGGTTCTGGGCCACTTGCCCAACTTGAAGCTAGTCTACTGATCCAGAAAATTAGTGCTGTTTCACCGAAAAACCATCTGTTAGCAAGAAAAGTGTTGAGATGTCTCCTTGCATGTCAAAATGAAATAGTGCAAGCCATGACGATTCAATCACTAACGTTTCATCTAACTCCAGCGTCGTTAGCTTTTGATGTAGACAATAAGCAAGCACATGAATTGATTGATTTAGAAAAGCAAGCAAGCACTGCGATTGAAACATATATACGTTTGGGAGAATCCAAAAATTTAATACTGCCATATCTCGCTCTATATGAAGAGATAATAGAGCATTTATGGTTACTTCCCTTTTTACAAGAAGATATGGAGGCTCATACCATTAT
>JAAKFP010000317.1 GCA_011065005.1 Chlamydiota bacterium
AGTAGATGATTAAATGTTAGATGTTGAACTTGTCAACCCTAATATTCTAGCCACGGGACGGTAAATTTGTCACTGAAACAGGGTCAAAACACTGCTCACAAGCATGCTTAAGTATGTTTTTTCTACAATAACACAGGTTTTATTCGAAAGATTACATTCATGAATTAGGGTGAATTAATGCCGTGAAGATCAGTGTTTAAGAAGAACCTAAGAAATCATATCTTTTGAGTCAACAAGCAAGATCAACTTTTATTGGTCACGACATCGGGTGTCTTTTGGTATCCACTCTCAAGGAATGCGATATCAGCAGCTGCAATAGCTTCTGGATTGTCTGGTGTGAACAGATATTCTCGCCCTACACTGTAATACTGCTGATGTTCTTGGGTATTATAGAACTCTCCTTCGCTGTCTGCCACTGTTTGAGAAGCAAAACCATAATTCCTCAAGTCAAGTTCATCTCTACTTATTCCTGCCGTCTGAATGAGCTTTTCTGCCTGCAAATCTTCAAATACATGAGCTTGGGTCTTTTTTTTCAAGCCTCTGAAGCAAGGCGCTTGCAGGGCCTTCTCGGCTGTTAAACGAGTCTCAGCATTTGGATCTAAAAGACCTTTGATCACCCACCAAATATCCCACTCTTCCGGTTTTTGTAGCTCTTCAAAGCGATGTAGTTTCTCCAGGAAATAGTCTTGTGTACACACGTGCACTCGCTTGCTAAAATCGCCAGGCATTTCAAACAGTTGTAAAGGTGACAAATCTTTAATCATCTGAAGTACCGTCATCCCTGCTGCCCAAATATCAGCTTTTTCTGCACCAAACTGGCTTTTTTCTTTACAGGCTTGTAAGCGCTCTGGGGAAAAATAGCGGTTATCTCCGATAGCTTCCCATGACATTTGAGCACTTTTATCTTTTGCTTTCTTAGCGCAGCCGAAGTCTGTGATATAAGCTATGCCATCTTTGGTAAAGACAGTATTTTCCGGTTTTATATCCAGATGATAGATCCCTTTTCCATGAATGGTTTTGAGTCCTGTTAAGATATTTTGTGTCACAAACTTGAGGATTTCTGTGGCAAGCATGGGGTTATTCAATGCGGATAAATGGCTTTGAATTTCTCTTCCGTTTCCAAAGCCCGCTAATGGCATGAAATGATAGAGAGTCTCTTCTAATCGAATAGTATTGTAAATCGGAAGAACGTTCTCTCCTGCCGCCGCTTTTTGCATACTTGCTTCTTCTTCGGAAACTCTCATACTCTCTTCACCCTTTACCTTCTTTGAGGCAACATATTGACCATCCTTTATCCGCTGTGCCACCTTAATCGCACCAAAATGCCCTTTTCCGATCACATACTGAATCTTTTTCTTGCCTTCGGGGAAGACAATCAAATGACCTGTTTGCTCATAAATCTCTTCAGCTTCTTCCCTTGCAATAGTGCTGAGTTGGTAATACTTTTCTCCAATTTTTTTATATCCTCTCTTCACTATAGGTTTTAATTCAAAAATACTTTGAGTTGTTGAACCTCGTTCAATAAAGCTTGCCTCATGGTTTGAAGATTTTCTTCGTCCGCGAAGGATAAAGAATGTTCCTCCGATCAAGCAAACACACAATCCACCTCCAAGCAAGCCAAGCCATAACAAAGGAGTGCCATTTGAAGCAGTGGTGAGGTTAGCATCCATGGTTGTAGATTTGATGGTAGAAGCTAAAAATCCACTGCTTGTCGTTGTACTGCTGGAAGTACGTGTACTAAAAGTTGAACTCGAAGAGGTGGTTGAACTGCTACTGCTTGTAGAACAAGGTAGACTGATAATCTGAAGACCAGACGCTCGATCCGCCACATAGGCATAAGTGCCCGAAACGGCGACGCCATTGGCCCAGCCAGGCGTATTATAGAAGCCTGCAAGCGTAGGATTGGCCACATTGCTTACATCGAGGATTTGAAGACCTGAAATATAATCCGTCACATAGGCATAATTACCCAAAACGACAACACTCCAAGCCTGACCAGGCGTGTTATAGGAGCCTGCAAGCGTGGGATTGGTTACATTGCTTACATCGATGATCTGAAGACCTGAAGCAGCATCCGCCACAAAGGCATAACTGCCGAAAATGGCAACATCATAAGCCCAGTCTGGCGTATTATAGGAGCCTACAAGCGTCGGAATTGCTACATTGCTTACATCGATGATTTGAAGACCGTTACGATAATCCCCCACATAGGCATAATTACCCGAAACGGCAACTCCCCAAGCAGAGTCTGGCGTATTATAAAAGCCCACAAGCATTGGGTTGGCTACATTGCTTATATCGATGATCTGAAGACCAAAATTCTGATCCCCCACATAGGCATAATTGCCGGAAATGGCAACACCACGAGCAGCGCCAGGTGTATCATATGAACCAGTAAGCGTAGGATTAGTGACATTGCTCACATCGATAATCAAAAGACCAGATCCCTCATTCGCCACATAGGCATAATTGCCGGAAAGAACAACGTCAAAAGCCCAACCAGGCGTATCATAGGAACCTGCAAGCGTGGGGTTGGCCACATTGGCCACATCGATGATCTGAAGACCTGAATCCCCCGCCACATAGGCATAATTCCCGGAAACGGCGACGCTACGAGCAGGGCCAGGTGTATCATAACTCCCCACCGATTGAGGACACGACAACTGCCCCTTCACGCGTTCGGGCAATAACATCATTCCTGTCAGTAACGCTCCTGAAAGAGCCCCGCCCCCTTGCTTGCTCTTTGCAGCTATTGCAGATATTTGAAAAACAAAGGCTGCTTTGAACGCAGCTGGACCGAGCGTTCCTTTCATCATTGCAATTGCATCAGATATAGAATTTTGGTTGGAATTTTGACTCCATGAGCTACCAGCTGATATGAGCAAACCGCCAAGGACAGAAGCCGCGATACCTTTTCCCCAAGAAGTGCGACCCGAGGCATGAGAAGTAGAGGCGGGTAACCGATCACTGACCTGCTGATTCAAGGCTCTTGTGGCCGATTGGGTTGTTGCTAGCTGGAAGGAACCACCCTGCTTGGAGAAGGTATGGTCTGTT
>JAAKFP010000318.1 GCA_011065005.1 Chlamydiota bacterium
GTGGTTGAGCATCAATAAAAATAGCTGCGTGTGCCCCTTTTCAAGAGCGGAAAGAAAGTGCATAAAAGAAGGAACGAAGCCGGCGTAAAGCAGGCCATGAATAACAGCCATATTACCAGCAAGGATGCTGTCGTGAAAAACTGTCTTGAGAGGGTGTTCTAGGAACAATTTTTGCCCGTAAACTGCACCTGTAACTGCACCTATTTCTTTAAGTGACGTAAAAAAAAGAGTAGCTCTCCTTTGGTTGCATGCAGCCCAAGAAGGGGTGAAGATTTCTTTTAAAATGATAGCTATGCGGTGGGTTACAACGCTCTTTTTGGTGAGCAGTTTTAGTGCTAATTTTTGCGGATTCGAATAACTACCAATCTTACTATCCCAGAAACCAGGAGTATTGTGTGTAATAGGAAACATTTTGTTACCTTGAGTTGAATTACTAAATATAGAGATATAATAAGCTTTTTTTGTTTAAAAATCTATAACTTTTATGGAATGACTGTAATAACTCTTTACAGAAAGAAACATAAATTCAGAACTCCTGACCTCGAGGATTTTTGATGAGACCATCTGGAAGGGATCGTTCTCCTTGGAGAAGGTATGAACTGTTTTGGAGGGTTCTGACTTCCAAATGGAGGCCAGGTAACTCGCTGCTGCAGATAGTGCATGACTCATAGATTTCTTCCTCTCTTAATTGGTTTTATTGGTTACGACATCGGGAGTCTTTTGATATGCATCCACACAAAATTGATGCCTTGGTTGGAAAACTCCTCGTATAGACCCAAGCACAGCTCAAAATCCACACGTTTGAACAGCCTAGGTCTGGAGCCCTAAAGAGGTTGAGAGGTCTTTATGGATGGGAAAAGGAAGATGAATATCTCTCAAGGAGGATTGTTTAATGGTCATTTTTGCTTTTTGCAGGAAAAAATATGGCTTGAACAGAATCAAATCTTGTTCGATAGTTAAAAATTGCCAAAAGTTTACGAAAGTAAAATTTAATTTGCCTCTAGAAAAGCTTCATTGTGAATTGCTGGCTAAAAAACTATTTTCACAAAAAATGGAGGTATTATGAGCAGTGTTTTTTTTTCAGTAGCAGAGTATTTAGGGTCATTGGTGACATCGGGACCATCCCTAACTGGCTATAAACTTTCTAAGCAAAGCGACCATGTTTTGCAACGAGTAGCTGATGTATCTACAGCACACGTGAAGACTGTTTCTGGCCCGCAGACCACTGTTACCACTTCCGCATCAGGCAGCATCTCCTGGGGGAAAAGAATCACAGCTTGTGTTCTTGGAGGGTTACTCTTATCCTCAGGAAAAACTTGGGGTGTTCGAAATCCCAGCGGAGATCCCTGCTCAGATAAGCTTGCGACGATGAAAGGAATGCTCGATTCTGTAGCCTATCGAGCTGCCCTAGTTTTTGAAATATCTGCTATAACCATGGCTGTCAGGGAGAGAGAAGGAACACTTTCAACTGCATTGATCGCTGGAATGATGTTGCTGCCAAAGGCCGTTCAGGGGCAGTCCCTGTGCCCTCAATTTGCAGGAGCTCTCCATACGCTCGACATAGCTTATGACGTCACTATTTCCGGCAATTATGCTCATCTTTCCGATGGTTGGCCAGGCTTCATGATTATCGACGTAAGTAACCCTGCAACCCCGAAAGTTGCCGGTGTGTATGATGTGGGTCGGGCTGAAGATATCGCCGTTTCGGGCAATTATTCTTATATAGCAGATTCAGAGGCCTTTGGTCTCCAAATTGCTGATATAAGCAACGTGGCAGCCCCGAGGATCGTGGGTTTCTATAATACACCTGATCGAGCTCACCGTGTCGCTCTTTCGGGCCAGTATGCTTATGTGTTGGATGGTTCCGGCCTTCGGGTCATTGATGTGTCCAATGTGGTTGCCCCTGTGCTTGTAGGTTCTTATAATACAGCGGGAGCTTATGATGTAGCTCTTTCAGGTCAGTATGCTTATGTGGTTGATAGTTCTGGCCTTCAGATCATTGATATATCCAATGTAGCCGTTCCAATATTGGTGGGCTCCTATACTACATCTGATATTGCTATAGAGGTTGCTCTTTCAGGCCAGTATGCTTATGTGGCGGCAGGAAGCTCAGGCCTTCTGATTGTCAATGTAAGCAATGTGGCCAATCCCACACTTGCAGGCTCCTATAATACGCCTGGCTCGGCTTGGGGAATAGCTCTTTCAGGCAATTTGGCCTATGTGGCAGATGGGACCTCCACCGACCTCCAGATTATCGATGTAAGCAATGTAAGTAGTCCCGTATTTGCAGGATCCTTTGATACGCCTTACCTGGTTCGTGGCGTGGACGTCTCTTCCGATTATGCCTATATGGCGATTCAGAATTTTGGCCTTTATATCATCAAGTTATCTTGCCCCACGTCTAGCAGTAGTTCAACCCAAACCTTGTCTGATGTATTCTCGGATATGACTAAAACAACCTCAAACCGAAACTCCGAAGAGATGCAAACAAGCATGGTAAGCTTAAGTTCAAGCATTTCTCCAATAAAAAAGGAGTCTAACTTACTTCCAGTGGTTGCGCTTATTGTATCAGTAATAACCGGGATTGGGGTTGGTATCTCATATGGTCTTCTTTACATTTTGAACCGACAACAAAAGAAAAGAGGGGATGAAATAGAACTCGCCTCTCCCGATAAAGTAGGCTCAGAAGTTGAAAGGGGAAACGACGCTGATTTTTCTCACGAATTGGAATATGCCAACGTTCCATTCGGGTCTATCAGAAAGAAAAACTACGCTAATTTTCCTCCATCAAATTGAACCTAAAAATTGTCTAGTTTTTCTTCCCAATTTCGACACTCAGGATGATCATGAACCCAAGCATTTAACGTTTTTTGCAAGTCGAGCAGGAGAAATTGAGAAGAGACTTTTGCTAGAGGCTTGAAATTGTCGTGCGTAACGGTGATTCTTTGCGTATAGAGATATTGCAGTACTGCCGAAAAGGAAGCCGGGTCGATATCATGCATTTCAATAGTTGAGGTAGCGCTTTCACCTTCTTTGTAA
>JAAKFP010000319.1 GCA_011065005.1 Chlamydiota bacterium
TCATATGGTTTACCTCCTCATCTTGGAATAATATCCTTAATAAGAAGTGTTACCTATGTGCTTGGATAATGTCACCCATGTGCTTGGATAAAATGTTACCTATGTGCTTGGATCGGACCCGTCTCTCTACCCAGGCTTCCGTTCCGGTCGCAAGCTCCCTTCACTGCTGCCTGGGCTATCTACTTTCAGACCTTCGGTCCTTTATTTTTTCACATTTTTGACTGATGCCATCGTCCTAGAAATAGGTACCTGAATTATACAAAAATCTTTGCGTCTTGGCGCCTTTGCGTTTAATTATTTCCGGAAGTTGTCGAAGCAATACACACCACCAGATCTAACCTCGATGCCTCCTCCCAGCTCGAGATAGGTCCCTCGATCTTTCAAACTCTCCCTCAGACGAAACTTTTTGATCTGCTTCTGGAAAGAGAAGGTGATCTTCTTGTCAGAGCTTGCTCTAAAAATCATTCTTCTGATTGTCTTCTTCGACCATTCTAAATCTAACGTACCAATCCCTTCACAATCGATATTGATATATCTTCCACAGTGAAATTCTGGGGGTAAAGATGGTAGTACTTTGATTTCCTTCCCTTTAACATCAAGAAATAGAGTTCGTATCAACGCAGCACCTTCACTCAACAACACCAGAGGAGATCCCTGCTGCCCATTCTCTAGCTTTGGAACTCCCAACCCTTGGTGCTGTGTATCTATCAACCTTGGAGAGAGGATGCCCTCAAAACCGGCATGAAAAAGGTTTAAGAAGGATTGAAAAATTTCTTCCCTCGTTCGTGAAGCTATGAGCTCTTCGCAATGGTTTAGCAGAACAACGGACCCCAAACGTTTACATGATTGCTGTTGGGGAACAAGCTGCCCCAGTCTAAGCCAAACGGGAAAAATCTCTCTTAGATCAGATCTACGCCCCACAAGGTCCCAGTCCTGCGCTTTGTGACTACCTAGAGAGAGACGTTCTTGCACTTGAAAAAAAGCCCTGGAAGCATCTTCAACAGAGGCAGAACCATCTCGAATAACAATAGTCTCTTTCTCTTTTGCAGGACGCACTAGACAAGAAAAGGGAATTCCCCCTTCAGGGCACTTGTCAATAAAGATAGCGCATACTTTTTCCTCGACAGGAAAGATGCTGTAACGGACAAACCCTTCTTTGTAGCATCCCCAGATCCGCACACATCCCTTTTCAAGATCTTGCTGGAGGGTAAAATCTTTGACAGGGCCATGCAACGGGAAGGATATCTCACAAATCAAAGGGGACTCTACTTCAGAAAGATCGTGAATACAAATCAGTGTGGGAAAAATCTGCAAACGGAGCGCTGATCCCGGAAGGAGACAGTAGCTTCCAGGGTTATGGGAAAAGGGTTTTAAGCGCTCAGCAATTGAAATGCGCATTTAGGAACCTCCTCCTCTTTTGTGGTTCTTCCTGTTTAGTACCTTTCCTACCAAACCACTAGGTGTATTTTCAATCAATTCTACATCAACCAGCTCGTTGGCTTCGAGGCTCTCCCCAGCAATCTGTACCGGGAGAAAATTTTCTGTGTGACCAGGAGTTTGTCCCAACAAGGAGAAGTCCGCTCTTTCAGTCAGCACAGGCATCTCTCTCGAAACATATCTCTCTCTTAAATCATAGGCGATTTGCTCACTTAATCGCAAAACCTGCTGCTTTCGTTCTTTAACAACATCTACGGGAACCTGATTAGGATACAGTGCAGCGCGAGTTCTTGGCCTTGGACTATAAGGAAACATATGCACTTTTGTAAACTGGACCTCCTTCATGACCGCCAGGGTTTCTGCAAAATCGGAATCGGTCTCTCCCGGAAAGCCAACGATGATGTCCGTTGTAAAAGTAAAATCCGATGTCGAACGTTGCAGCTTTTCCACTGTGTTCAGAAAAATCTGCCGCGTATATTTTCTATTCATTCTCTTGAGAACCACATTCGATCCCGACTGCAATACAATATGCAAAGAACAGCAGGTCGTACGTCCATTGAGAATAGCATCCGTGAGATCCTCATCCACCTCATCGGGATCGATAGATGAAAGTCGAAGCCTTTTTAGTCCTGACACCTGATCGACAGCCCTCACGAGGTCTGATAATCTATCGGGCTTTTCCTCTTTGTTTCCATCAAAATCGCCGATATTGATACCGGTCAACACCACTTCTTTGTACCCATTTGCAACCAGACCGTCAACTTCCTTGACGATATCAACTATGGTTCTAGATCTAGAACGCCCTCGCACATAAGGGATAATACAGTACGTACAGAAAGAGTTGCAGCCATCTTGAACTTTCACAAACGCACGAGTGTGTGAATCGAAATTTTTGATGGAGAACTCGGGAATTTCCTCCTCAGGAAATATTGTGTTCAAAAGATTTTCCTTTTCGGCATTAAAGACCAAATCGTCAACACCCTCTAGGTCTCGAATTTTGTCTGGCTGCCGTTCGACAGAACACCCTGTAACAACGATACGAGCACCGGGATTCTGTTTGGCAAGCTGTCGTATTTCGTGTCGACTCGAGGTGTCCGCAGCTTCAGTGACAGTGCAGGTGTTTACAATGCACAAATCAGCGGTTTCATTACCTTCGGCTTGCTGGTAGCCCATTTGCAGAAGCTGGTCGTGGTATGCCTGTGCCTCATATTGGTTGGTACGACAGCCGAGGGTAACGATCTTAAATTTTTTTCTTGTATTCGATTCCATGACCTTGAATTTTAGCATATTACTCCTCACTCCGCAAGGCGTCTCTTTTTACATCTTAGCCCCTTTTATTAAATATTAAACGCGAAGATTCGCGAAGGAAGCGAAGAATACGCAGCCGCTCCCGCTGAAGCAACCTTCTTATTGTTAATGATTTATTTACCACCGAGAGCACAGAGAACACAGAGAATGGAAAAATTTCGGGGTTTATTAAAAATAGACCCTCTCATAAAACCTCAAATTTCTCTCTGTGCTCTCTGT
>JAAKFP010000032.1 GCA_011065005.1 Chlamydiota bacterium
CAGCACTGTTTTATTAGCCTGAAAGGCTAAAAGTGCAACAGCCCAGTGGCAGCGCCCTGGGTGTGAATCATCAAAATATCGCAGTCTGAAGGACTGCAAGGTGCTACGCAGGATCCGGCAGTCTTTCGAGGCTGTCAGTAAATATTGTCGGGTTGAATTTCTGCTCTTTTTTCGGATCTTGGCCCTGAACACAAGCTCCTTACTCTTAGGAGTATGTGAACTTGTGCTCAGAACCAATCTCCAAAAAAATAGCTTAAAATTCAACTGCGACCCTATTTACTGACAGCCTCTTCAGACTGCGGTGTTATCCTTATTTTTACCCAGGGCGTTGCCGCTGGGCTGTTGCAATTCCAGCCTTTCAGGCTGATAAAAGATTGCTGAGAGCAGTGTTTCAAGACGGAGGATAGACTTATGGGTAAAGGGCAGACCTAGGGCAAGTCCGAAGGACAAGCCCTAGGAAAGAATGCCCCCACAATATTGAGCCCGTGAGGGCGGGATTTTGCCATCAAGTTACTCTTTTTTATGGGCGGAGGGCTGATATAGATTTCTGCAGAGTAGTCGCACCCTCGCTGCTGGGCTTCGCGGTTATTAAGTAGGGGGCTTAACGCTTACAGTTTTTCCTTGAAATAAAAAAATCTTTTTACTATACTCTTCTGTGGATTCTTTATAGCCATGGAGGTTTGTGATGAATTGGATTTTGTGCTTTTTTACGGTTGCAGTGGTATTTTCCGCAACCAGCTTTTTTGTCTCTTTTAGCGGCCAAGGGAACTACGTCATCATCACCACGACTTATTGATATTTCTTTGGGTAGGTTAGTGACACTCCGAAGTTGAGCATCGACTCCGAAACATTCGGGAGTCGTTGATTGAGGAACAGGCTTTGAAATTCCTGACTTGCTTGCTCGGGTGTGAGAGCCTTATTTTTCACATTTAGATACAGTTGGCATCTCGTTTCCAATATCTGTTGTACAATGTCCTCATTTCCATAGACGGCCATTAGAAGCTGAGGCGGGGCAAGGAACACTCGTACGGTCAATTTATTTGACTGCACAGTGATAAAATCCTGGAGAGAATAATACCCCATTGAAGGTTTGAATCTCTTGGTTGGTAGTCTTTCATCTTTCTCATCTTCAGGTTTTGATCCTTTCAGCATTTTTGTGAAAACATTGTTCAGCTCGGCATCTCCAAAATCGATCGTTGCAATCTCTTTTGTTTTTTTTAATTTCTTTTTTGGAGTGAAGTTTTCGGTTTCTCGGATCAAGGCATTGATGATTTCATTGAGAAAGTCAGGGCGTTGCTCTTCGATTTCCTGGTAGAAGGGTTGATCCCCATAGAGAAAAGACATCAAGTTTTTGGCGACATTGATATGTGTTTCTAGTTCTGAGGTGTTGGCCGCCCTTTCCTCTTTGTTGACAAAGAGGTTGAAGCTTAGTTTCGAGCTGGCGAGATTTTTCTCTTGTTCCTCAAGTTTCTTTTTTTCTTTTTCTGTAGCCGGAGTGCTGTCATACCTTTTTCGTGCTTCGTCATTCACATATTGCCGTTCCGTATGTTCCATATACTTTTTAAACTTAGATTGTACAAAGGCGAAGTTGCGAAAGCTTTCGAGGCGTCCATAGGTGAGGAGCGCTAAAAGCATGAGCATGGACATGACAAAAACAAGTATATTCATAATAGCTACTGGTCGTAAATAATGGGGTGTTGGGTATGGGGAAGAGGAAACGCAAAGGTTAAGGTTTCTTCTTCCTTGTTGTCAAGCCTACGCTTCAGCACAATTTTTACAATTGCGGGAAGCTGACGGTATTCCTTCTTCCATTCTCTTTCCCACTTTTTTTCTGGCCCTAAAGTTAGCTCTCCTTCATCTTTTGCCTTCCCTTTTTTTGGAGGGATAAGAAAAAGGAAATCTAGGGTTTCAACATTTTCCAGTAAGATTTCCTTGCTGATCGGGACAGGTTCATTTTCTTTCCACCGTTTTTCTGTAGGCCATTTGGCAAGGGTGAAATTACCTTTATCATCCAAGTATAACCTTCCAATGACGTGATAGGCCATCTCTTTATTGAGGTTTACACAGTTGTCGAAGGTGAATACAAGGCTAAAACTTCCCGATTTGAAAAGATCTCCGGGGTCTGGGCTAGAAAAGAAATGAAATTGATTCGCCGGGTCGGTAGAGGAAACGGTTTTAGGGAGAATCGTTGCGAGTCGGTTTTCAACGTACCGCTTTTGGAAGCTTTCATTTTGTGCTTGATCCATTTTTGCGTTGATAACATTCACTTGCTGGTAGAAGTAGGTGAGTGTCGTCAGGATAACCATGGTTAGCGACAGAGAGATGATCAGTTCCAGGAGGGTAAAATGCCTCCTAGAAGAATAAAGAGAGAACGTCGAGCGCGTTTTCATTCTACCTCTTCCTCCTCATTCTCTGTTTCCTCTTCTCCCGGGGGGAGTTCTCCTTCCGTCAGGTCTCGAATGGCAAAAACTTCATAGTGATATTTCAGGGTTTCCTTTCCCTCTTCAGCATTCTCTTGTCCTTTGGGAAAAAATGTGAAATCCAGGGGGAGTAGATAGACAGTATAAGAAGCTTCGTATCTAGGTTTATACTTACTCTTCGGGATTCCAAACTGATAGGTTCCTCGATAGGGAAATGCTTTCTTAATTCCAAATTGTTCAAGGTAGATGTCATCTATTTCAAAAGTTCTGCTATTGATGATGTCATTCAAGGGTATTTTATTTTCGTACATCCGCTCCACAACATCCGCATACATCACGTTCACAAGGTGGTCGACTTCGATTTTGTCGATGAATTTCCTTTGAGCAATAAGAATATAGGTGTGTGGGGATATCAGTGGAAACACACACAGGGCGACCAGCATGAAAGCGATGAGTACCTCAAGGAGAAGGATATATCGCTTACGTACCTTCAGAATCTTTATCTTCTTTTTTCTTCTCTCGAGGAACATCTTCAAGAATCTCTTGGGTTGTATAGTAGGTTAAGCGGTCGTTGAAATCTTCATCCTTATCATCTTCACACTCGACGGGTTCGTCGCCTTCCGGGATACTAACAATAGGATGTGGGTATCCGTTGAGGCAGATCGCTCTGTTTGTAGCTCCAGCGGCATCAGGATTTTCGTGTGTCGACATCCGTATAACTCCTCGACTCATCAGGGAGCCGCCTGAGAGAAACTTAATATCGAGTTCTTTTACTTCGCCATCTTCAAGAAAGGTGATGGAGTGGGTCTCTGTGAGAAGGCGGTGCGAGCGTTTGATGACAGGCTTCCAAGCTTTAGGGATGCCTTCTTCCACTTCGACCCAGTATTCGAGACCCCTCCTTTTTTCGGCTAATGCCACGCGAACGTGTACATCAGTATTTAAGAGAAGCATGAGGTCTTGGGCAAACCGCAAAGTGTCAACCATAAGGTCCACTTCGGTGTGAAATCTTTGCTGCTGGTGAGCGCGCCTGATGTTGATGGTGACCACTCCTGCCATAAGGGCAAGAATGGCCATGACAATGAGCATTTCCACCAAGGTGACGTGACGCCGTTTGATGAGGATCATATGAATTATTTCTTCGTTAGGGATCGTATAAAAATAACCTTTACATTTCTAGCAACACAGCATCTTCATCTGCTGTGTTACAAATCTTTGAAAACTAATAAGTTGACTGCAGATTTGCGCCTTGCAGATGAAGCTCTGTGTCACCATAAATGTAAATTTTATTTTTATACGATCCCTTACCGTTCTTCTTTGAACATTGAGGGGTTGTTTTTAATATATTCCTCGTAACGTTCTGAGCGGACAATAATTTCTCCGTCTTCAATGGTCACGCTGTATTCTTTACCCCATCCGTCTTTAATTAGTGCGGAAGGGCTTTGTACTAAGGGAGACCGTTCAACGATCCCTTTCCAGTTGGATTCAATGTCGTCTAAGATTTCGGCGTTTTCTGCGGCAGCCAGGTTAAGGATGGTTCCTAACCGCTCAATTCCCGCTTTTGATTTGAACGCTTTTCCTTCCTCAAGGGTTCCTCGGTAGTTATATCCAACCACTCCAATGATGAGGGCGATAAGGAACATTACGATCATCATTTCGATCAATGTGACGAATCTTCTTTGTAAAACGAAAACATTCATGTTTCTTCCTTTGTTATAATGCAAAAGAGCTCATATCTGTTAATGGTAGCAAAATTGCCAACATAACACTGCCGATGATGGTTCCCATAACGATGAGAATAACAGGTTGTGCGAGAGCCATGATTCGCGCTAATGTCTTTTCCAGGCTATCTTCATACATGTCGGCTACCTTATTTAACATCGCCACCGTTGTTCCGGACTCTTCCCCAACGGCGAGCATGCGAGGTACCAGGCGTGGGATCCATCGCGACTTGCTAAGTTCTTCACTCAAGGAACTGCCTTCCACGATCCGTTTCTCTGCGCGACGGATCTCTTCCTCTAGGGTTGCGTTGTGCATCACCTCGCGAGCGATCTGTAGAGAGTCGATGATCGTTAATCCCCCTTTCTGCAGTGTTCCCATCGTGCGACAAAAACGGGCAACGGCAGCTTGGATGAGCATGCGACGGATGAGAGGGAGTTTAAGAAGCTGTCTTTCAAACCACAACCTTCCTGTGGGGGTTCGTATTTTGTATACAAACCATGTGATTGCTCCTGCGGTTATGGGGAGGTATATCCACCACCAGTTCCGGAAGAAGTGACTGGCGCCGATCACAAATTCAGTAAATGTGTTGAGTTTACGATCAGCAAAAATTCCTTCGATCGACGGCACAACAAAACCCAGAAGAAGACCAATCACAAGCAAAGCGAACCCCGCTAAAATCGCGGGATAGATCATCGCTGTCATAATATCTTTTCTGAGTTTGTCCTGTTTTGCAAGCAGTTCGCTGAGCTTTTCAAGGACGACATCTAAAGCGCCAACAGACTCTCCCGCTCTGATTAGGGAACAGTAGAGCCGGTCAAAAGTGTCGGGAAATCCAGACATCGCTTCAGAGAGTGGAGTTCCCGCTTTGATCTGTTCGCATAAGGTCAAGATCACACGATCAAAAGGTTCCCCACGGTATTGTTCTTCTAGTGCTACTAGACTCTCATAGACGGGGACCCCAGCGCCAACAAGTTGAGACAGCTGAATGGTAAAAGAGAGAAGATGCTCCCCTTTCAGGTTTTCTTTTGCCCTCACTCTTTTTTTTAAAGTCAGCTTCGTCACCATGATGTTTTGCTCACGAAGCAGACTCTTGGCATCGCGCTCATTGTGGGCATCAATGATGCCGGAGCGTTTTTTTCCTTGGGAGTCTATGGCTTGGTATTGATAAAGAGGCATAATATTATTCCTGTCCTTCAATTCCGCGGGTGACACGTAGCACCTCTGCTACTGTCGTAATTCCTTTTCTTGTTAGTTCTGCACCATGTTTTAAAAGGCTGGACATTCCGGTTTCTAAGGCAAGCCGCCGCAGCTCGATCGCATCAGGGCTTTTGACGATTTGCTTTCTTATCGTGTTGTTAACGACCATCAGCTCATACAAGCCGTGACGACCTCGATATCCAGAACCAAAACATGCATCGCAGCCCTTTCCTGTGAATAGTTGCCCTTTGATTAATTGATTTTTGGTAAGCCCTAGATTTTGGAGTTCCCGATCAGAAGGCTTGTATGCCTCTTTACAATCGGGACAAATCCTCCTGACAAGTCGTTGTGCGATAACACCCACTATTGTTGAGGAGAGAAGATAGGGTTCGACTCCCATATCCACTAGACGTGTGATTGCTGAGGGAGCATCGTTGGTGTGGAGAGTGCTCAGCACGAGGTGTCCGGTTAGGGAGGCTTGAATGGCGATTTCCGCAGTTTCAATATCCCGGATTTCCCCAATCATCACAATGTCCGGGTCCTGCCGGAGGATGGTTCTCAATCCGGCGGCGAAGTTCAGGTTAATCTTTGGCCTCACACCGATTTGTGCAATACCTTTTAGGTTATATTCTACAGGGTCTTCGATGGTCATGATATTTGTTTCGTCGTTGTGGAGTTCACAAATAGCACTATATAATGTCGTCGTCTTACCACTTCCTGTAGGGCCTGTGACGAGGATGATCCCTTCAGGAAGAGAGATCAAGCGTAGGAACTCATCGTTAACTTTGGGGAGCATGCCAAGTTTGTTCAATCCTAAAAGAACATCCCCGCGGTCGAGAATTCGCAAAACAATCCGTTCTCCGCCAGTCACAGGTACCGTACTTACACGGAAGTCGACTTCTCGCCTACCCATACGTAATTTAATTCGACCATCTTGAGGGAGTCGATGTTCGGCGATATCCATCTTTGCCATAACTTTGATGCGGGTAAGAAGCTGTGCTTGAAATTTTGGGGCGGGTGTGTGGCGCGTTTGCAGTACGCCATCAATACGATACCGTACTCGCAGACCACCTTCGAGTGGTTCAAAGTGGATGTCGGAAGCACCCTGTTGGATCGCTTCAGTGATGATAAGATTTAAAAGTTTAATAATAGGAGCTTGCTCTCGCGTTATATCTAATAGGTCGTAAACTTCAACCTCCTCCTCTTTTCCCTCTTCTTTTTCTTTTTTTAGAGAAGCGATCAATTCCGAGGCAGCTCCTGTGGCTTGATCGTAGCATTCTCCTATAGCCATGAGGATCGCTTCTTTGGGGCTATATACCGCTTTGATTTCCCTGTCGAGAAGCAGTCGTAGCTCTTCGAGAGGTTCCAAATTGAGAGGATCGGACACAGCGACAAGGATGGCACCACCTTCCTCTTTGATGGGAAGGAGGGTATGTTTTTTTACAAAGCTGTAGGGAACTTTGTTCAGGTATTCTTTCGAGAGCCGAAGGCCTGTGAGGTCTGGATAGATAGGCATCCCTAGCTCTTCCGCTAGAGAACGGCTTACTTCATTCCCTCCTAACATACCGTGGCGTGCCAATTCGTCACTTGCGGAAGGTTTCCGTTTTGGGGGTTCGGGTTGAGGGGTAGACCCTTCAGGTGCATCACCTGCCATTGTATTCACCTTCTTCACAGATATATCTAGTTCTTGGGCGGCCGAAAAGGATGGTCATGTATCCCTGGAACAGGCGATTTTTTTCCCGATCTAAAGCTTCATTCAAGCGACAGAGAAATGCTGGAATATCTCCAGGTCTTCTGCACAGCTCTTCTCGTCTTAGCCTTGCAAAGTCCTCTTTTGGTTCCGAGATAATTTTCGGAGTCATAAAGATGATCATTTCTGTGTCAGTATCTTCAAGTTTCGTTGTGCTAAACAGCTTTCCTAGTCCGGGAATTTCCCCTAGAAATGGCACTTTTTCTATGGAGTCGTCGGTCTCTTTACGCCGTAATCCTCCGATAATCACAGCTTGACCATCAGGGAGGCGCACCTCATTTTGGATCTCTCTACGGTTTACTCTTGGCTGATTGGAAAGTTCTTGCCCAGGAGGAAAGGTGTCGAAGTTGATTTGTGAGACGAGAGTGATATAATTTGTGGGGTCTTCAAAGAAATCTTCTTCGTCAGCCATGTGAATCGTTGGTGTGACGGTAATCTCAATACCATATTGTGCCCGTGTAAATGCCGTTTGGGCCACGACACTTGCACTGTCAACGATATTTGTTCCTATTAGAATGGATCGTTCGTCTTTAATCTTTATCGAGGCCTCCGTCTGATTCATCGCAATAACAGAGGGAGAAGCGTTAAGGTAGACATCATCTTGAGTCATCAGAAACTTATAAGCAAAGTCGAACGCGGGAATTCCACAAGAGGTTCTTTTTCTGCTAAAGAAAAATTCTAAAATTCCGGCAGTACATGGGGGCTTAGCAGCATCAAAACACCCTTCAAGGCCTCCATTCCAAATGACGTTACTCGTATGTGTCTGCGATGCGGCATCACCAAGCTTTAGCAAGTTCAACCCATATTCGTTGTCCCGCCTCATCGTTCTTTCAAACAGGAGAACTTCGATTTGAACCATCTTTTTTGGAACATCTAACTTTTTAATGATCTCCTTTAGCTTGGGAAGGATGTCGTTCTCGACAACCATCACTAACGCTCCCGCTTTTGGATCGACAATGAAATTATCACGCCCTTTGTTGTACTCTTTTTCTTTTTCATAGGCAGAGCGTATCGGACGAGGATTGATGGAATAGTCTCCCTGCTGGTAATAGGGAGGGTTGAAGTACTGAGGCTGAGACATCCGATCGAGAAGGAGTTCATTTCGCACTTCGTCAATGACGAAGCTTTCTTTTCTTTCTATTTCTTTTTCAATTTTTTCCTCTTCTTTCCTCTTCTCAACTTCTTCAGTATAGCCGATGCGGCTTTCGATCAACATGTAGTAGATCTTTTCCATAACCTGCGCCAATTCTTCTGGGTCGGAATGTTTGACGTTATACCAAAAGATTGAACGTTCGCGCGCTTCGCCCACTTGGCTTTCCACTTCATTGATGACGTCTTCAGCTTTTTGTATTTCGCTTTTCGTTCCAATCAAGAAAACAGCATGAGCTACCTTTGGGAGGGCTATCACATTAAGAGCGTTCACGTCCTCAGATTTTGACTTTCTCGCAAAAGTGGGCGTTTTATCCTTAGTTTTTCCTTTTGCCTCCTCAACATCGACCTCCTCGACGAATTCCTTGAAGATCGTTTGTAGAATTTTGGCCATCTCCTCAGCACTGACGCGATATAAAGGGACCGCTTTATATTCTAGGTCTCGTTTGTTTGTGGTGACAAAGTTGTGGATCTTTAACAAGTCTTTTACGTCTGAGACCTGTCCTACAATTAAGATGACTCGACCAATCCTCTGTAAGACGGTTGAGTTGGGATTGGCGAATTTCTCGAGAAAATACCAAATCCGTTTCACGTCCAAAGGTTCGGGAGAGATAACAAAACTTACGCGTGCATTATCGGGGTAGGCCTCAAGGTCGAGAGCATTTGCCGTGATCAGCCGGAGGTTGGATAGATCTTCTCGAACAAGATAAAGTTCTCGCAGATAGGGGTTCAACTCACGGATTCCTACGCCATTTTGGAGGAGGATCTGTTCCAGCATCTCTCCCCAGGAGGCGCGTGGGATAGGGATGTTGGAGCTCACGCTAACTTGGATCTTAGCAATTTCGGGGGAGAGAAGATATACATAGTCCAAAGATCCGTAATCGATCACAAGCTGTTCTAAGGTGGTTTCAGGCTGATGCCATAGGGCATATTCCTCGTCATCCACGCCCGGTTTCGTTGCCATCTCACGCCAGTTTTCTTGAAGTATTTGAACGTTTTCCTTGGCATCATTGATCTGAATAAGTAGTTCTTGATAAGCTTCAGGAGGTGCATTTTGTTGATAGAGCTCGACAACTTTGTCTTGCAAACGCTGGATTTCCGTTCGCCTTTTCCTCAGCTCTTTGTTCATTTCGGCTAAGAATTTTTGCATCTCCGGGGTAAGTTCACTGGTACCACTAACGATTCCGGCTTTTTTCTCAGCAATGGTTTGAGAGTGTAAAGGAAGCCCCAATGAACTCAAGAGACAAATTCCAATGAGGGTATTTTTTAAAATATTTCGCATTATCAACTTCTCGTACGTTTTTATCATAAGTTTATTTGGCCTCTCGGTATGTAAGCGTTCAGACTCCTGCTTAATAACCGCGAAGATCGCGAAGGAAGCGAAGAAAACACGAAGTTTTTTTTATTAGAATAATCTTCGCGTTCTTCGCGGTTAACAGATAGAGGTGAACGGTTACCTCGGCATAGCATTTTGGATCTCTTCCAACTTGAGACTTCTTTCATCTACTCTCGGACCCTCTCTGAATTTCTCTTGATCTTCAATCTCTCCATTCTGATGCCTTTGGTTTCCATTTTTGTTCCACTCTTCATTCCGTTGATAAGGTTTATCCGGTGGAGGTCTCCTCCTTGCATCAGGCTTTGGTGTTGTAAAACCTGGTGAGGTGCTCTGCTGTAAAGGAATCTCCACGCTTTTCATATCGGTGCGTGTGCCATTGAAAATTGTTCCCATCAACACCTGATGTCCATCTCCCCTGTCAATGCTATCCACAACAAACAATGGGCCAACAGTTTTCCTTTCGACATAATCATCAATTTCTTTGGGTGTCGTTAACTTTTGCCACTCTCCATCGATATACAAAAACCAGTCTTGAGGACTAATAATAACCCTCTCGTCTTTAACCTCAAACATCAGCTGAGATCGGGTTCTTGCTCCGACAAACTTGAAGGTTTTTTCTACGTCCTGAGGTATTCGAGTTTCTGTAGATTTTATCAAGTTCAAGGTGACTTTTCCCTTGCCTGCCACATCCCACAAGTCGAGTCTCATGAGTCGTTCCTCGATTTTACTGACCACAAGCAGAGGGTGACCGCGTGAGTCTTCTCCGGGCTGCACCTTTTGCCATTTGTCACCTATCCAGGCTAAGGCATCACCAATGCTAACATATACGGAATACGCTTCGTCCTGTTCGCCAAAATCAATGCGTTGTTTTTCAACAAACTCTTTAAATTCCTCACCACCATGTTTTTCCAAAAAGAGGTCCTGACCATACCATCTTGCCCTTTGCCTTGCAAGAAGTGTCCCGTCCACTTTCCACTTCCCAATTTCCCATTTTTCCCCGCCAAATCGAGCGAATTCTCTCTCCCTAAGAGTAAACTTGGAGTGCTTTTCAGGCTTGCGGACCACCTCTCCAGATTCATTTTTCATCAAAACAGCAATCATAGCTTCTTTTTCTTTAGGGGTAGCTTTGATCCAAAGGTATGTTTCTTCATTATTAGGGCTAAACCGATATTTGATGCGGGGTAAGTCCTCATCATAAACAAGATATAAGGGGGTCTCTGGCGGAATAGAAGAGATCTCCTTGGAGCCGGAAAAAGAGAAATGAAGCAACGATTGCTCTGCTAAGGCGTCGGGGCGTTCGTTTTTTCCGTAGTATATGAGAGTATTTCTTAGATCGGGAAGTTGGAGGGTCATCGGAGAATATTTCAACCGGAGAAATGGAGGCCCGATTGCATCGTATTTCTCCTTTTCCATTGTAAAGGCTCCCTTGGGGAGTTTTGCTTTCTCTGGAGTGACCTCAACAATAGGAATTTCTGAGGGGCGCGCGAAATAATACCCCATCGTTAAGAGAACGAGTAAAAGGGTTATACCGGCGATGGAGAGATTAATCAAATAAAACCAATTTTTTGTCATGGACAAGGCTACAATAATTAAAATACGCGTAACCTCATTTATATATCAAATGAGGTTTTTTTTACACCCATGATCGACCTTGTTGCATAATTCACCACAGTGAACACAAGAGCTCACAGAGAGGATATGAGAGAAAATTGATGAGTCATTTATTTCCTCTCATATTCTCTCAGTGAGCTCTATCTCGACTTTCGACATTTGGATTCAGCCTGAAGGACTGGTATTGCAACAGCCCCGGGCTGTTGCACTTTCAGCCTTTCAGGCTGAATCCAAATGTCGAAAGTCGAGTCTATGTGCTCCGTGGTGATTGAATCGAGGTCTGAACGGTTACCACCACTAAAAAAGGTGTTGCCAGCTTCCTTCTCATACGATATAACAAAATTAGTACATTAACCTAGAAAACGCAGTTGAAGACGATCTCTAAGCACAATCTCTTGGCCCATAACCGCTTACAATGGAGGGCCCCTTCACCGTATGGGAATGTGACCCTCCATTGTAAGCAGTTATGAACCAAAATCTTGCACTTATAGATCATT
>JAAKFP010000320.1 GCA_011065005.1 Chlamydiota bacterium
GAGAGAAGTCAGCAATATCATTGGCAGAGAACTTCAACAAGCTCAATCTCGATAGAGAACAGCGTCTCTCACTCTGTAAAGAGATCACTGAGAAAGGACATGACGCTGCTAATGCTTTGGCAAAGAACTTCGACAAACTTGGCTTTATTGATGATATTTTGCAATGCGAAGATGGTACGAGTCGTCTAACGTTGTGTATGGGGATCGCAAATCAAGGACCTTGGACTGCTGAGGGTTTGGCAATGAACATCGACAAGCTTGGTCTCGATAGGGAACAGCGCCTCTTACTCTGTAAGGAGATCACAAGGCAAGGACAGAGTGCAGTTTATGCATTGGTAAATAACTTCCAGAAGACGAAATTAGATGGATGCCCTCTGAGGTCCATTTCAAGCTTGTTTGTGGACCTGAAGTTGCAAGGTCTTGATTTCTATAGCTATGATCGGCTTACTAAGGGAGAGACTCTTCCCAAAGCCATGTGTCGACAATTAATACTAGAAATGCTTGTTCCTCCACATTTCGAAAACCCTCGAAACATGTGTCGTCTAGGTCCTTTTGCAACTCCTATCAAACCTCTCCTCGACCTCATGGTACGGGACCAAAGCAATGCAGAATTCGAACAAAAAAAAGACAAATTCCTAGAGTTTGTTCAGTCCGATACGAAGTTAAGCTCCTTCGGCACCTTTTTTAAGAGTGCGGTTACTAAAGCGATAAAAAAAGCAAAGCCAGCGGAAAAACCAATCGTGGAGTTTCAACTGATGCATTGGGGTGCCTATACAGCGGGGGTACTTTACGACATGACAGATGATCAGCGAAATAAGGTGTTGGATTCAAAACTATTGGAGCAAATCCTAGAGTATCGGAATCCTCATTTGCGCTATCCGCTAGTTCGACACTTGCGCAATCTTGCAGAAGGGAATCTCGACATCTTTAAGGACGTTCCGAAGGCGGCAACGAAAGCGCGGTCGCGGATTCTCGTAAAGTGTCTTTCCTTCATGGGCATTTCGAAAGAGGTGATAGATGATTTTTACAATAACGTCTGCGTGGATGACGTTTTTAAGGATACCAGCCGAGCCAAGGATCTTTACGATTTTCTTTTGGGACTGCTCTCCTACGATCAACTGAGTAATCGAGAAAAGAAGCTTCTGTCCGAATGTTTGAACGCGATGATTGAGGACAGAAAAAGCGCCAGGGATACACTTAATGAGATCGAGGGGAAGCTTAAAGGTAGAATTCCAGGTAGGAGAGGCAGGTATAAACCAGGTCCTCCAGAGGCTACAGCTCTGAGGTCGCGTCTAAAAATGCTAAAAGAAAAACAGTCTACCAAAACTAAAGTACTGCCCGATCTACGATGGCTCGAAATCATCAGGGGCAACTTCACAAGAAGGGAATTTTTCGAAATCCTAGAAAGAAAACAGTCAACAGCAGAAAGTGATAAGAGCTATATGGATTTCTTTACGGAAAAGTTTAGCACGCTTTTCAGTGGCCTTGAAAAGATCGACAATCTTCCGAAGCAATATGAGAAAACCTTCGATAAATTTCGAAATAAAAGTGCTATATTCACTTATTTGGGCAAGGTCAAGCAGCTTCCAAGGCAAGAGCAAGAGGATGTTTTCAAAGCTCTTAGCGCATATGTCGCGGCGGTTTTAAGGGAAGAGTTTGTCAATACCAGGTATAACTTTACGGAAGGCTGTACCCATTTGAAAAAGGTCTTCACTGATGAGGGGATTCGCAGTGCCTGGCTCGACAAAAGGCCTCGAAGAGGCGAAGAACCTCAAAAGGTCGTACTATCTAATACCGCCTCGTCCGATATTTCAAAACCTGACTATCAGGAATTTTTCTATCGAAAGATCATCACAGACAAGCATCTCGTTCCAGATAAGTATCCCACCTTACGCGACTATCTGAAGGGTGAAGAAAAAGATTTCGAGCACGAATTAATACAGGAAGAAACCCATGGGGTTGATCACGAAAAAATTGAGCTCCAACGGCAAGTGATTCGTTTGTGTCAGAAAGCACAAGCGGTAGAGGATTTCCTAGCAAGTATTCAAAAGATGGATCTGGGAGTGTTGAGGGACGATCTAGAGGAACTGAAACATCTCGGGCGTGTTAAGATAACCCAGGCAGAATATACCATTTTAGAGAGTGATGATCCTTGTGACTTGCTGTTGATTGGTACCGAAGTGCGTGGTAGCTGTCAGGCTGTGAATGGTACGCCAAGTCTCAACAAATGCCTTGTCGGCTATCTTATCAACGGCGAAATTCTCCCCATCGTGGTAAAGGATGCTAAAGGTAAGATCGTCGCTCGGTCGGTTATGCGACTGCTCTGGGATGAAAAGAATCAAAAGCCAGTTATTTTACAAGAACGTCTCTATGATAACACGGAGAGACCCGAGGTCACCAAGGCCATCAACGATATGGCAATAGCTAAAGCCAAAAAAATGGGTGTACCTTTGGTGAGTAAAGAGATTGGATCCGGCCCTAGGTACGAGGGTACAGTGGAGTTCCTAGGGGGCCCTGCGCCATTTGTGTATAGCGATGCTACGAGAGGAGAGAATTCCGGTCCATTTAAGGTCGAGGGATGCCATCTTCTCTATGCTCCGGATAGGAAGTAAAAAGACCAAAGGAGATTATACCGAAACAAACTCAAGAATTGGCGAAAAACCATTCGAAACCCAGTTAAGAGAACCATATTCGTGCCCGTGCCCGATTATTTTGTTGCCCTAGTTATCTTGGGGGGTAGAGCATTACTGGGCGATAATCGGGCACGGGCACGATGCCAACTCTTCATTCACGATGTGTATAAGTCGACCATTGCCTGAACAGTCAATGCCGTCAACTTAACCCAAGTTCACCTCTAAATTGAGCGAAAACGCCAAAAACACCTCTTTTTTCTTCGTAACTCATTAAAGATCAGTCAAAAAATCTCAAACCTCCAAATGTAGTGCCTGAAAAAATATTTAA
>JAAKFP010000321.1 GCA_011065005.1 Chlamydiota bacterium
TTCACCGATCTTCGACGTTTGACGCAAATACCCTACTCTCAAGAGTATGTGAATTTGCGTCAAACGTCGAATCTCGGCAAAATCGCCTAAAAATCGATTGCGCCATAGTTTTGCAACTCCCTCCAACGGATTCGGGACCTTTTATCCTAAAAAACGCAGTTCAAAATGATCTATAAGTGCAAGATTTTGGTTCTTAACCACTTACAGTGGAGGATCACATTCCCATACGGTGAAGGGTCCCTTCATTGTAAGCGGTTATGGGCCAAAAGATTGTGCTTAGAGATCGTTTTCAACTGCGTTTTTTAGGTTTATAGCGCTAAAACTAGAGAAAGTCCTCATAAGGCATTGTAAAGTTTTTTCCATTGAGAAGGAGATTTCAGCACTATTTTATTAGCCTGAAGGGCTAAAAGTGCAACAGCCCAGTGGCAGCGCCCTGGGTGTGAATCAACAAAATATCGCAGTCTGAAGGACTGCAAGGTGTTACGCAGGATCTTGCAGTCCTTCGAGGCTGCGATGTTATCCTTACCCAGGGCGTTGCCACTGGGCTGTTGCAATTCCAGACTTTCAGGCTGATAAAAGATCTCAAAATTAGCTAACAAAGTTAATGGCTCTAGTTTTTCCCTCTTGATTTTTAAGAGCAAACACACTAAGTTCTATACCGAAACCGATTCTTGAGTTTGTTTTGCCATTTATATTTGCTCGGATGGTGGAATTGGTAGACACTAGGGACTTAAAATCCCTTGCTGGTAACAGCGTGCCGGTTCGAGTCCGGCTTCGAGCAGCCAAACTGCGAGAGGGTTAGGTTCATTTATGGACTTGAACCCTCTCACTTTTTATGCAGGTGTTTTTGTCCAACCCCTGTCCAACTTTTTTGGTGGTAAGGGGCTTGCGAGACTTTTTGCTGTTTTATCTTAATTTACCAGAAAGGAGAGCTTGTGGATCCAATATCGGCACTGTCTGCGATTCAAGGGGCGTTGGACCTTACAAAGACCGCGTTATCGGGCATTAAATCCATTAGGGACACTAATGCGGCACTCAAAACGCTTGAATTGCGGCAAGATATGCTTGATCTAAAGGAGCAGTTGCTTGCTGCAAGGGAAGCAACCACAGATCTGATTCAGGAGAACCTGGATTTACGAAGTCAGCTACAGGCAGCAAATGAGCTGGAGCATGACGAAAACGGAAATATTCTGTGGCGTGTCATAGAAGGGTGCAAGCGTGGCCCTTACTGCTCAACCTGCTACGGTGCGGACAGTAAGATCATTTCACTTAGTGGTGATGATGACGGTTCTTGGTTTTGTCCAGGGTGTAAAAACCACTATCATACAAAGGAATGGCGAGCTGAGCAAACACAAAAGCATAGGAGATTGGCGGACAGATTTTCTAGATAAAAGGGGACGTTGGTGCATTGTGCATAACTCTGCGCATAACTTGAACTACGTCGGTAAAAGTGCTACTCTCCCTTGGATCACTTGAAGTGAATGTGGGGATTAGCTGTGCCTAGACGAAAACGACTTATTCAACCAGGGTTCCCGTATCATGTGATGCTGCGAGGAAACGGTGGCCAGCCAATTTTTCTTGAAGACTCAGATCGCGTTCGGCTGTGTCTACTTATATAGTACGCAATCGAAATGCATGACATAATAGTCCACGGATTTTGCCTTATGCGCAATCATATCCATTTGCTAGTAGAACCTACCACGTCTGGACTTTCGGCTGGGATCCAATCCTTTGCGTCTCGATACACCCAGTTTCTCAGAGAATCGCACATCGCAGCCCCGGCCCCTTTCTCGGCCCCTTTCTCGGCCCCTTTCTTAGATTTAACGCCCCAGCCCCGGCCCCTTTCTTTAGTCAGACTCACCTTTCCAAAGTCTTGGAAAATGCTGAGAAATTTATCAATGTAAAATAGAGGAAGTAAAAAATGGTCATGAAAATAAATGATATCTATTTTCATAGTGCTTATTACGGAGGTCGTTGGGTTTATGTGCCGATGCGCTATGTTCCGGAGGAAGCTGTCGGAGAAGATGGACGTTTGCGCAAATTTCGATTCATTCCAGTAGATGGTCAGGCATTACCGGAGCCAAAGCCTGGTAGAGATGAAAACCGTGCATATATGCGCATTGCTTCCAGTGTAAAAGAAACAATTTTACCAGAGAGGCTCTCAGATTCGGAAATTAAAAAGCTTTGCACGAAAAATGATATTCCTTTGGGATGGGTAACGAACCGGTTCCAACGGAAGGATGTGAAAGAAAAAACAACTCTAGAACCTTGTAGAAGAAGCAAAAGAAAAATTACGTCTCTAGGCAAGAAAAGCTATAAAAAATTCATTAAACAACTCAAGAGCATAAGTAAGCAAAGTGGGGTCATTGCAGAAATCTTATGGTTTTTGAATTGCGAACTTGAAAAAGAAGATGATTATATTACTCTTGAAGAAGTCTTGCGCTTGCGAATTCATGATGTGGATCCAGATGACGGAATTTCTACTTGTATTACTTTGAGCCGATCGACTTCAAGTGGGTGTCACTTGGTGGGGTATTACCTCCCTGAATCCATATGGCGGTCCCTGTGTAAAGAAATACGACTTGATTGTTTATATGTATTTTCAAATGATAATGGAATTCCCATTTTACCAGGAAGTGTAAATAAAGGTTTTCAGCTTGCCGGAGAATTGGCAGGTCTGAAAGAACCGGTAACATCATTATCCTTACGTCCTATTAGCAATTCAAATCAAACGCCAAAGAGTTCAATCAGTAAATATGTTGTAGAGTTGAAAGATACCCCTTACAAGGAAATCTCAATTGATGAATACGAAAATATGAAAAGGTGTGTTCCCTCCCTTAACAGTAAAAAAGGGAAACCACCAACGCACGATCCAAGAGATATGATTAACGCAATTTTATATCATTAAAAAGGGTCAGGCCGGACATTCGGACATTTTAATTACAAAGGGGTCAGGCA
>JAAKFP010000322.1 GCA_011065005.1 Chlamydiota bacterium
GACCAAACAAGGCGAACTTTCATTTCATACAGAATCGGGAGAGATCACAATTTTCCCCAATGAGAAAGCATTGAATCATTGGCTTGCCGATGAAGCCGCTGTCGATATCTGGGAGATCGAAGATCTTCGCGAGGGAAAATCCGACACTTTTTACAAACTCCAAAGAGCAGATGAAGGGGGTTACGACACCTTTGAGACAAAGGAGAATCTCTTTGATCAGCTGAGAGAGGATTATGGAGTGCTTTGGAAGCTCAAAGATCTAGAAAACCATCAAACCACCTACATCCGTTTCAAAACAGGACTCTTTGGCAGTAGCTATGATCATGTAGCCCATGAGAACCTGATCTACGTGGCAAATAGTCTGGAATTCGGGGCTCCTAATCGAACCACGTCTGCGACCTCAGACCGCGCTTCCTGGGGAAAAAGTATCGCAGCTTGTGTTCTTGGAGGTTTGCTCATATCGGCTGGTAGATCGTGGGGCTCCAACCAAAACAGCGTCTCTGATGCCATCGCAACGATGAAAGGGACGCTGGGTCCCGCGGCATTTAAGACAGCCTTTGTGTTTCAAATGTCTGCCATAGCTGCAATGAGCAGGCAACAGGGTGGCACTCTTCCAGGGGCGTTGCTAGCAGGAATGATGTTGCTGCCTGAACCGGTGAAGGGCCAACCCCTGTGTCCTCAATTGGCAGGAAGCTATGATACGCCTCACCGGGCTTGGGACGTTGCCCTTTCCGGCAATTATGCCTATGTGGCGGATAGGTTCTCAGGTCTTCAGATCATCGATGTGAGTAATGTAACCAATCCCACGCTTGCGAGCTCCTATGATACGCCTGGCGATGCTCGGGACGTCGCCCTTTCCGGCAACTATGCCTATATTGCGGATTATACTTCAGGTCTTCAGATCATCGATGTGTCCAATGCAGCCAACCCCACGTTTGCAGGCTCCTATGATACGCCTGGCACTGCTTATGGTGTCGCCGTTTCCGGCAATTATGCCTATGTGGCAGCTACAACCTCAGGCCTTCAAATCATCGATGTATCCAATGTGGCAAACCCCACGCTTGCGGGCTCCTATGATACGCCTGGCAATGCTGAGGGCGTCGCAGTTTCCGGCAATTATGCCTATGTGGCGGATCAGTTCTCAGGTCTTCAGATCATCGATGTGTCCAATGTGGCCAACCCTACGCTTGCGGGCTCCTATAATACGCCTGGCGATGCTTATGGTGTCGCTGTTTCCGCTAGTTATGCTTATGTGTCGGGTGGAGGTGCTGGTCTTCAGATCATCGACATATCCAATGTGGCCAACCCCACCGTTGCGGGTTCCTATGATACGCCGAGCACTGCTTATGACGTCGCCGTTTCCGGCAATTATGCCTATGTGGCGGATGACTACTCAGGCCTTCAGATCATCGATGTGGCCAATGTGGCCAACCCCACGCTTGCGGGCTCCTATAATACGCCTGACCAGGCTCGAGGCGTCGCCGTTTCCGGCAATTATGCCTACGTGGAGGATGATAGTGGAGGAGGTCTTCAGATCATTAAAATACCTTGTCCTACGAGTAGTAGCAGTAGTTCAACTGCCTCTACAAGTTCCTCAACCACCCGTTCCTCCACAAGCTCCTCAACCACCCGTTCCTCAACGAGTTCCTCAACCACCCGTTCTTCCACAAGTTCCTCAACTCCCCGTTCCTCCACAAGTCTCTTGGCTTCCACTTTGAAATCTACGTCTGCCATCATTTCTCTTTCTACCGACTCTACAACGACAAGAACTCCTATCTTCATATCCACGGCGGGGATTTCTTCTCCAGATACCCCCTCTTTTCTATGGATTGTAGGCCTAGCCGCTGGAGGAGTACTCTGCCTTGGCCTAACTGGAGGCACAGCCCTTATTCTTCGCAGACGAAGAGGATCTTCGAATAATGCCCCAAGTTTTATTGAGCAAGGCTCCAAAGCTCATGATAGCTTTAGGCTAGAACCAACCGTAAGGAGAGCTCATAAAGAAATTGGGGGGGCGTATTACCAACTGAATAAAATTTCAAAAGAGGAAGCCCGAGAGGTCTATGAGCAAACAGGTCATTTGATTGTCTTCCCCGAAGGTGAGAAAAAATTCAAATATGTCCTCGGGAGAGGAAACTTTGGAGCCATTAAAGTGGCCCAACGGATAGAAGACCGGGAATACGTCGCTTCTAAAAAGGTGAAAGGCGAAGAGAACATAAGAGCCTCCGAGGAAGAAGCCGATATGCAGAAAGAGGCTGTCGGAGAGAATGTTCTTCCGATTTATAACACTATTCGCTTAGAAGAGACTCTCTATCATTTCATGCCACTTGCGGGCTTTGGAAACGGAAGAGAAGTTCAAAGCCATCTATCTGCCCTGCATAACCCTATGCTTGCCACAGAAATTCTCAAGTTTGTGATCCGTGATATCCTAACAGGACTCAAAACCATTCATGCAAAAGGGATCTATCATCTGGACATAAAACCTGAAAACATCGTCTTCACCAAAGATGGCACAGCCTATATCACAGACTTCGGCTGCGCTAAAAAAGCAGAGAGAGGGCGTGCTCAAATGTCCTGGGAGACCATTGGGGATAACCGCTATTTTTCTCCAGAGCGCCTACAAGCCTCCAGAGAGGGAAGCTATTATGATGCAGAAAAAGCAGATGTTTGGGCAGCGGGGATGACGGCGCTTCAGATGATTAAAGATATGTCACCGTTAGAACTATTTGAAATGCCTCGCGATTTCACCAAGCGCGTACATGTCTGTACACAAGAGTATTTTCAGGAGAAGTTGCAACGCTTGCAACAACTACAAAAACCCGAAGAGCGGGATATCTGGTATATGATCCAAGGGCTCTTAGACCCCAACCCTAAAACCCGTTTAACCGCTGAAAAAGCCCTAGCAGCTCCCTGCTTCGGAGGATTGAAAAAAGAGACCCAAGCGCATGTATTT
>JAAKFP010000323.1 GCA_011065005.1 Chlamydiota bacterium
TGATTAAGGTTAAATCTTAGCACTCCTGAAAATTTGTAGTGTCCAAACGATATAGCAAAAACAATCTAGCATGCTCATTTATAAACACTTAAAAAACTACAAGAGGTGAACTTGGGCTAGGTTTTGTAAATCTCTCTATAATTTTTTTTATTCTCTTTTTTCTCTGTGTCTCTGCTCCTCTGTGTTTCAACCCCTCTCCAGCCTTCCTCCCCCCGTCTTCAGGAATCTTTTTGTGTAGTAGGAGTCTAGTTCCTTGATGAGAGGGTGGAGTTTGCCTTGACGAGAGAAGAGTTGGGTGTCGGAGTGTAGCTGTTGTTTGAGGGTTTCGTAGGGGTGTTTGGGGTGGGAGTGGTTGAGTTCTGTGAGGAACGTTTCGAGTTGGAAGAAGGCTGCCGATTGAATTTTCTTTTCAAAATTCGAAAGCTGGGGAGGGGCGAATTCTATCACTTCGGAAAAATATTGTAGGATAATGTTGTGGCTTGCGTTACCGAGGGTGTTGCCAACGAGGAATAGGAACGCAGAGAGTTCCTGGGGATAGTTTGGATTTTGTTTGAGTTCTTCAAGGGTTGATGTCAATGAGGTGTGTAAGATTTTTTGCGCTGCGGTGAAACATCGCTTGGGATCATCGTTGAGAAGTTCAGGATTGGTTTGGTTGATCCAGGCGCGGTTCAGGGCTTCAAAGGGGTGGAGAATAAATCTCTGGTTGAGGTCGTGGTAACCGAGGGCGATGGAGGTTAACGCTGTGGGTTGGTTGTTGAGCCATGCAAAGTAGTTGCTAAGGACATTTTCAGCATTTTTTGCCTCTTGTGTATTGGATAGTATGCTTAAGCATAGTTCTTTGTGCAGCGTAAGGAACTCCTCTCTATGTTCTTCGGCAGCTTCCTTTTTTAGTGCTAGGCATTCGCTGGCTTTGGTTATGATAGATTCTCTCTTCAAAAGGGCTTGTGCGACGATATTTTTCTCGCGTAAAAGAGTCGATAGTTTTAACAACCCTTCAGTGCGGTGAGGTAGAGATGGAATCAATGGGTCTGATAGAGACCACCCCGTATGCTGAGCAGGGTAGGGGAAGCCGGTTTGTATCGATTCGATATCTAACTCAAAGCTATCAGAGATGGGTGTGCTCGAGGTTATGGCATTGGTATCCCTCTTGAACGACCCGCGGAGGATGATCGTTTCTCCAGGAAATGGGGAGAGGGTTTGTTCTAGTTGTATGACAGAGGAAGCGGGAAGCACGCTTTGTGTTGCATCTCGAGAGATCGTTGTGTAGATGGGGGATTCACGAACGGAGCTAAATGCTTCGGAAATAGAAGGGAAAATAATTCCGTGGCTTTGGATGAGGGAGATTGCTTTCATACGAAAAGCGTCGACCTCTCTTTCGGTGATATTCTTTGTGAGTTCATTTTTTTCGACAAAGGCAGCAACCTTATTCAGGGCGGAGGAGGCATTTTCAGTTCCTTTTGAGGAAAATTGTTTGGGAGAAGAGATTTCCACTTTGTGAGTTTTTGCAAAAGAGGGACGGTTCCGTTTGCTCAAAAAGCGGAGTAGACGTTTTCGCCAGTCGGAAGTGTCTTGTTGGCCATCTTCGACAATATGATTGAAGTTTTGAATCGTTTCTAAGGCGCGGTGTGCAAGGATTTTCTCTTCAGAAGATCTCTTTTGACAGATCAGCGGATGGTACCTTTTGATGTCGTCAATAGCATTCCGGATATCTTCTTCAACTTTGCCTTTTTCACGTTCGTTTTGTTTTCGCGCTTTTTCAGAAAATGCCCCGGTAATAAATGATTTTGCGAAGTGAATAATTTTTCTGAAGCGAGGTTCCGACTTTGGATAGCGATAGATGTGTGCAATAGGCTCTATGATACTCTGAGAGGTGAATTTTTCCAGAGTGGAAAGGGCAGCCCGAAGCTTGGTTCTAGGATCTCGAAACTGTTGTGTTTTTTTTTCTTTTTGTTTCATGCAAAGATTTGCTCTTTTTCCTTTTCAGTCAACTTCCGCCAAGACCCTATGGGCAAATCTCCCATGCGGAGGTTGCCAATACGGACTCGTTTCAGCTCTCTAACTTCCAGCCCCGCAGCTTCGATAAGCCTTCGCACTTCCCGTTTCTTTCCCTCATTGACGGTGACCTTGAGTGTTCCTCTTCGGACTTTTGTTACTTTCATCGGTTTGATGAATACCTCTTCGACAAATGCCCCTTTCGAGATGGTTCGCAAGAGTTCTGGCGTGATCTCATGTCCGGTTTTTGCGATGTATTCCTTTTGAATATTCGAGGAGGGGTGGATGACACGATTCGCAAATTCTCCATCATTGGTGACAATGAGCAAACCTGTTGTTTCTTTATCGAGGCGCCCCACAGTAAAGAGGCGTCGCTTTATCTTTCCAAAAAGATCGAGAACTAGCTTCTGTCGCCCTTTTCGCGTGGAAGAGCAAAGGTATCCTAATGGCTTGTTGAGGAGGTAATAGACCTTGGATTCTTCGCCGCTAAGGGGTTTTTTATCAACTTCGATCCTGTCGTTGTCATCCACCATCGTTTGCGGCAAAAGCGTCACACTTCCATTAACCCTAACTCGGCCCTGAAAGATAATCTCCTCGCATGCACGTCGTGAGGCAATTCCCGCTGCCGCCATGAATTTTGCTAATCGTTTCTTTTCCATTATTTTGTGTTTCTTGTTTCTTTTCGTAACTATTGTAATAAAAATCTCTAAAACAATCAAACTAAATATGTAAGCGTTCAGACCCTCGTTTAATAACCGCGAAGAGCGCGAAGAGGATGCCTCTTACTGCAAATACTGACTAGGCGGAAACATGTTTATGGTTAGTAATAAATTTGGGAGTACGGTGACAAGTCCTTGCAGTTCTACATAAGTTTTTCTCGACAAAAATTAATATTGATATCCTCTTCCTTTTCTAAACTTTGAGAATAAAGAAGGGTGAATTATTAGGCGCGGT
>JAAKFP010000324.1 GCA_011065005.1 Chlamydiota bacterium
TACGAAAAAGAGGAGATTTCAATTTTATCGAAAACATCTCAATTTTTTAGGTGATGTTTTTAAAAATTAAACAGAAATCTAGGAAAATAGCTCAAAAATTCGGGGTTTTCTGTCAGACACTATTTACCCTTCTTTCACATCTATCCCCCCGTTCCGCTAACGCTTCACAGGGGGCTTACATCTTCCGGCGCTACCGCGCCCCTAGGGTTTTACATTTCTTTCAGGTGCACAAATAAGACCGTAGAAGAAGATATTTTTGTCAGAAAAACTTATGTAGAACTGCAAGGACAAGTCCCCGTACTCCCACATTTATTGCTAACCATAAACATGTTTTCGCCCGGAGTTCGGCACCTCAAAGAATCGGGCTCAGGCCAGGGCTAACGCATTAAAATTCTTGTAACTATTCAGTTCACTATTTCTGGGACGATGATCCCAGCCAAAAATGTGAAAAATCAAAGGGCCGAAGGTCCTTTTTTTGTTTTTCTATTTCTTAGTTACTGTCATCATGTCCTCCTAGGATGTTCTTAGAAGAATTATGACACATTAAATAAATTTTAATGCGTTAGCCCCGGGGCTCAGACCTAGGGTGTTGATATTTAATACATGGATTACTTAAAATGGGCTGTTTAAAAATAACAAGAGGATAAAAAAAATGCCTAGCTTTAAAAAAATTAATACTATTGACGAAATAAACCTCTCTAATAATTGGGTCTATTCAACAAAATTTAACGATAAGATAAGAATTCTTGATGAGAATGGCAAACTCGTTGGTTCAACAAGTAATTATGATGGGCGTCGATACCGATTAATTGCAAAAGAGAGAGCATTTTCTCGGACTGAGAGGGCAGAAAGAGGATTCTTAGGCGTTGCAGCTGTAGTTTTTTCTTTGGGGATTGCGTTACTCTTTTCATCTGTTAGAAATCTATTAACAAAAGAAAAAGAGAAAATTCGTTTTGGGGTTTTAATTTCCTCTTCATCAGTTGGTTCATCTCAGGGCAATCGTAAGAAATCAGATCCTAATAATAAAATCGAAGACAGCATTTGCAAACAAGAATTGCAAGAAGGGATATCCATTTCTGAGGTTACGAAAGAAAACATTCGAGATCTCTGGACAACCATTCGTGGAATCAAGGGAGGTGAGAAAAAGAATGGTGTTACGGGCTATACTTGCAATGATAGCCATCGCGTTTTCGAATTGGATACAGCCCCAGGATATATTTTCAAATTGAAGATATGCGAAAAATCTATTTCGGAGGCATGGGATGACTCTATAAAAGCACGCTATCGAAGGATGGTTGTTGGGAAGAGGGTTTGTCGTATTCACAAATTAGGGCAACTTGTGATTCCAAATGCTAAATTGTTTACCGTCACAGTAGAGGGTAACGAATATGATATCATTGCCGAGAAAAAATTAGACATCGATCATCACGAAAGTATGCAAGAGGAATATTATGAAGAGTATGCTCCAAGTCTCGATAAAGCCATTCATGATCTTGCAGTCTTTATCTGTGAGACTGGTTATAGCGATGTTGAGTGCCGCAACAACCCTGTTTTAAACAAGAGTTTGGATAAAAAAGGGTTAAGAAAAATTGCTTTGATTGATATTGAAGAAATGGAGGGTAGTGAAGCAGGCCTATTTGGCTGCCCATTTGCCTTCTGGGAAAGAAGAGGTTGGGTTCGGTGTGTTAACGAAGAACAGGGAAGAATTGTCGTAGAAGTAGCAAAACAACATGGAGTGTCTACTTCTTCTGAGTTTCATTCCTACGAAGACGCATATGATAAAAGGAAAAAACAATTGGAAGAAAGACGTGAAATAAAAGAATTTCATAAGGAAAAAGGGATCACTACAGGAAAGGAACCTATAGAAGTGGATAATATGGACTCATTAGGTTTGAATTTGACAGAAGAAGCTCAAATTATAGATCGTGTAGAAGAAGGCGGTAAACCGATAGATAAAGAGAGGATTGTCACTTTGGAAGAAGTTACACGAAATGTAATTTCTGTAATTAATCTATCTATTCAAAACAGTGAGGATGGTGAATCTGTAAAAGCGAAACGTAAGATTGAGTTGGATACGAAGCAAGACCTTTTGGAAAAATACCAGGATCTCGGTTTACCTTCAGGTGAATCCGGTAGAGAGGCACAAAAAAAACTTTGGTTATATCGTATCGTGCAATCCCTTAAAGATAAGCGCCATCTCTTAAAGTTCAAGTTCAGTGGGTATCAGTTTTCTATTCAAGCTTAGAAGTGGAAAAACAATTCAAGTAATCGACACCGATCATGAGAGGTTTCTTGAAATGTAACCTCTGTGTTGAAGAAGCCGATTGCTCGGCTTAATCCAAAATCTTTTTGCTCACTCCAATCAAATCATTGTGATATTTATTTTTCAGACTCATCTTCTCCTATGCGCTGAAATGCTGCTTCTTTAAGAGCTCCCCCTTTTTTCATGAGAACTTCCGCCACTTGCATGACTTTCTCGTCAACCACGGCTCCGGGCTCTAAACGAACCTTAACATTTTCCCAACACGCTTTTGCATCTCTAGTAACATCTTTGAGCTCTGCGGGTACTCGATCCAGGTCGATCCCTTCTATTCTCATCGAAATTTCACTTATGTCATCCTCTGCATTAGTAAGATTTTCCGGTATTCTGAAGCCAAATTTTTCTATTAATGCCCCTGTAAAGGATAAGCTTTCGGGTGTATTGACATTCATGTAAACCTCCTTTTATCTATTTTTCTTTTTTTCTTTGATAAGATATTTTTATACAAATCAACTTTCTAATACTAAGGAACTGTGCAAAAATAAGTTATACATTTCTGATATCACAGCGCTTCAGCTGCAAGGCGCAAATCCGCAGCCAATTTCTTAGTTTTCAAGGATTTGCAACGTAGCAGATGAAGATGCTGTGATATCAGAAATGTGCAAGTTGTTT
>JAAKFP010000325.1 GCA_011065005.1 Chlamydiota bacterium
CAGGTCCAACAATATAGGGCAGAGCCTTCAAATATTTTTTTCCACAACCAACAGCAGTTCAGAGTAGAACTACCAAAAGTTGCACCATGTCATCCCGATCTTGTGAACCACGTACTTGTTGGAATTTCTGATGGTCATTTGAAGCTTCTGTCCGCGAAATTGCAAGAAGAGCATCCAGATTGCATTGAGGTGATCCGAAAGCTCATCGCAACAACTGAATCCATGATTGACCAGTTTCACTCTGACGCTCATCAAGAGATGGAGCAATATCTCAATAAGCAAGGCATACAAGAGTGCTTTGATCTCATTTTTTCAAAAAACCCTCATCTCCACTCCAATTATGAGAATATGCTCCTTGGGCGCTACTCTTCTCTCAAAGAAATTCCCCAGGGATATGCAGCTAAAATTCAGTATAATTCTTATTTTCCTGCAATCGTGACTTTAGTCAAGGGATGTACATTTCCGGTTGAAGAACTTAAGGAAAGTTGTGAAGAGTATTGCAGACAGCAACAACCGATACAACATTTTCAAAACAATGTCATTCCTTTAATCCATTTTTTGCAAAGGATCAAAAACATCTTATTATGGCCCAAGGAATTTGAATTTTCAGAAGGAGAATACAATTTTCTGCAAGCAAATTTTTATTCTTTAATAGCTATTGCTAACAAAACAATGACAAACACTTCGTTGATTCCTTATGAGTATATCCGGATCTCCGAAGAAGAGAAGAAAAATGCCGAAGCGATCTTAAGAAAGAAAAAAACTCCCCTTGCAAAACAACGGCAAGCGCTCCGAGTCCTTTTACACGCGCGCATTCCCTGGAGTGCTTTGCAAGCTATTGGAAGCCTTTGTCATACATCAGGAGGCGTTTCAGAAGGTGATAAAGCCCAGAATCTTGCCCTCTTGCGCGCTGCGCTTAAGGATCTCGTTCATGACTTGCCCATAGTGCAATATACAATTGAAGAACTGATTACATTTGAAGTAACAGGGAATATAGTCTTGCCAAAAACTCTCCCCGATAATTGTTATGCAAATATTCATCTTTTAGGCAATTTTACAGAGATGAAAAGAAATTTAGTCAAAATGAAACAAACGTTAGGCCATTGGATCAATCTCCCCATGACAACTGAAGCTTTCGCGACCCCAAGAATCAAATATGCCGTTTTACGTACAGTGCAAATCGTAGGAGAGATGAGTAAAAATCTTCGAGATGCGGGAATATTGAGAGATGATCCGACATGGGATTGCGTAGAAGAACTTCGTAATCTACTTTCTCACTCTGAAAGGTTGTCTGTTTATAAGAGATTGGCATGTTTAATTGATGAATCTTCAGTCAGACAATTTATCAATCTTTTCGAAGATTTTCGAAACCTAAGAGAATTTTTTCATGAGATAAACATAGCATGTAATCAGGCAGGAACTTGGGAAGAGAAGAAAAGAATGCAAAGTGAGAGTAAAGAACATAGGCGTGATATAGTTCTACTTGGGCTACAAGATTTATTCTTTTTTCTTACGGAGAAAATTTCTCATGATTTACAAACCTCTCTCAGACGAACTCTTGGAACAGAAGGCGCAACGCTAGCTAGAAGCGAGATCAAAGATATTGTCGAAGCACTTTCACATGGACATTTTGATTCATATGAGTCTCAAGTTGAAAAACTCCCCTTATCCAAAAACAACAAACATGAACTCAGAAAAGCCATTAAAGTGCAAGTGAGCAAAACAGCGGCTGCAAATGATGCCAAAGATGCAAAACCTGGATTGCTGAAAAAAACCATAGGAATAGTAAAGCAATTACAAAGTGGAAAAAATACGGCCTCTGCCAAAAGCGAATTAGATGAACTTTTGCGCATACTGCATGCAAAGATTGCTGAAACACGTCCTCTTTTAAAAGTGATCAGAGTGAAATTAGCTGGTAGTAAATCTCTAACGCAATTAGACGTTGTTGAAAACCATGTAACGCTACTTTTAGAAAATGTAGAGGAGTACGTTGCTAGGAAAAAACAGGAAGGTCAGATTCTTCTTGCAACTGTACCAATTTATGATGACGTTGCCCAAGCAGGAGAGGATCTAATCCGTTCAATGCAACTTGCGCCCATGGCAGAAGAGAGTGTCATGCTTGCAATCATTTCGTTGGGTATTATCAACCCTCGTGATCAAGAACTTTGGAAAACAGCGCATAAGGCTGGTGTAAAAAAAACCGAATATCATCAAGAAAAAAAAATAGGCGCCGATTTATTCGAAGATGCTCGAAAAAAGGCATTACGTTCCGCAGATGTTGTTCTAGATCGGATACAGAAATTAGATACACTTCTTCGTGGCTGTGATCTACACAACGGGTTGTTTGAAAAAGATAAACTTCTACTACTGGGCTGTCAATACCTTATGTCTGATTTTCGAATCAATGCCAACACTCTGAATAGCTGCATCGAAACGATTAGACACCATATCCCTGCAGGTCGTCAGTTTTACCAAGCAATTCAACAAGAGCTTGTCTCATCCATCGAGATTGGAAATCACATACTTCATGTCCATGAAGTTACTGAGCCAGGATCTTTAACCCCGACAGGCCATGCATTTTTTTTATCCCAACATATCATGAGATTATTACACAACTTTAGTCTAGGCAAGCACTCTGACATCTCTAAAGACTCTCTTTACAAAAAACTCCTGCAACTGAAAAGGTATTTGAATACCAGATGATTTTTGGTATGATGGAGTTATATCTATTCAAACGCATTTGTAACTATTCAGGTCACTATTTCTGGGACGATGGCCCCAGCCAAAAATGTGAAAAACTAAAGGGCCGAAGGTCTGAAAGTGGATAGCCCCAGAGGACATGATCTCATAAAGATCTTTTTAATGTGAGTTTTCAACAAAAACAACCCTTAAAATATGCTCTCAGTGAGGTTTCGTGAGTTTCTAACTT
>JAAKFP010000326.1 GCA_011065005.1 Chlamydiota bacterium
TCAAATGGAGTTTCGCCATTGCCATCCTCCTTATTGTGCAGAGTGTGATCTAGGGAGTGGAGGTACTTCATGGCTTCCGTATGCCCGTTAGAAGCTGCCTTATCAAATGGAGTTTCGCCATCGCCATTGCCACCCTCCTCATTATGCAGAGTGTGATCTAGGGAGTGGAGGTACTTCATGGCTTCCGTATGCCCGCCAGAAGCTGCCGCATGAAATGGAGTTTCGCCATTGCCATCCTCCTCATTATGCAGAGTGTGATCTAGGGAGTGGAGGTACTTCATGGCTTCCGTATGCCCGCCAGAAGCTGCCGCATGAAATGGAGTCCATCCAGTGTCATCCTCCTTATTGTGCAGTGAGGAATCTAGGGAGTGGAGGTACTTCATGGCTTCCATATGCCCGTTATAAGCTGCCTCATGAAATGGAGTCCATCCAGTGTCACTAGTCTTATTATGCAGTGAAGGATCTAGGGAGTGGAGGTATTTTAAGGCTTCCGTATGCCCGTTAGAAGCTGCCGCATGAAATGGAGTTTCGCCATTGTCATCCTCCTCATTATGCAGTGAGGGATCTAGGGAGTGGAGGTACTTCATGGCTTCCAAGTAGCCCTTTTGGGCTGCCAAATGAAACGGTGTTTTTTCCTCTTTGTCAGGCGAATTGTTTGCATGCATTATGGCATTCATCTGCTCTAGAAAAACAATCCTTTGATTGGACTCTTTTAATTCCTCAGAAAGTCTCAAGATGTGAGATTGGGTGAGAAGGTGTATTCTTTGGTTTACATCCAGCTGCTCTAGACGAGGGTCGATTTTTCTTATTTCCCTGCAACATAAAGCTAACTTTTCATTATTTTGGTCTAAGAGAGCCTCTGCCGTGGCTTCGTAGTAGGCATGGACGCTCTCGTGAGTTTTTCCCTGCTCTACTAAGACTGCACCTAACGCAATAGCCTGATCAAAACCATGAAAACTTTCAAAAGCTTTGCGGTAGCTCTTCTCAGCCGCCACTAGCTGCCCTTGTGTTTGGTAAGCTTTTCCCAGATCGTTCCACAGCTCCTTGAGCTGGTGTCCATGCCAGTGGCTGTAGACGATTTCTAATTTCTCATAGATGGCAATCCTATGGGCTTCATCGACTTTTACTAGGGCATCTCTAGCAATTTTCTCCGCCTGTGACCATTCTTCCCTTTCGAGAAGTAGCGATAGATTGGCAGTATACCACTCTATTTGTTTTTGAGGTTTGTGGAGCTCTTCATAGGCCTTGATTATTTTTTGACAATACTCCGGTCTTTTCTCGATTTGATAGGCCATTTTGTAGGCTTGTAGCATTGGCCCTACAAGGGCTCCTTTTTCAAAGAGGTTTGCAAAATTCACCAGTCTTTGTTGAAGGTCTGGCGATTTTTGTTGTTTCCCGAGAAGATTCGACAGGACGAGCTGATCGACAAAGGAATCCTCAGAGTGTTTGGAGGCTTCAGCGCACAGTCGTGATGCGATTTCGTTCTCCTTCTGTTCTAAGGCATGAAGGACTCCCTTTAAGAGCACTTGAACCTTTTTTTGTGGTGAGTCTATTAACTTAGCCAAGCAGGAGTACAGTGTATACTGAAGAGGGTAGTGGTTTAAGCTTTGCTGGTAAACGGTGATCGCCTGTTCTCGACTTTGGTTCGACAAGCCTTCTGCTGATTGGATAGCGATGAGCTGTTTGGCTTTTTCAGGCTGAGCCATTGATAGATATAGTTTGATGAGCAGGTGATCGATATGCAAATGTGCCGGTTTCCCTTTTCGGCAATTCTCCAGGGTTTGTATTGCCTCAGCAAATTCTTCTTCTTCGAGTTGGTATTGGGCTAGATATAAATATGCAAGGGTCGCCTTTTCCGGGGCTTTCAGCTTTTTAAACACGAGGGGCACTTCTAGATAAGCGGAGCTCTTTTTGCTATATTGAAAGGCCTTGCTATAGGCTTCTAGAGCTTCATCGTACTTTTCCTTTTGGACATAAATTTGGACCATTTTGAGGTGTGAGGCTGCTAATTCTAGGTCTTCTTCTTGAAAAAGGGAAAATGTGGGAATGGGTTCGCGCCTTTGCCACTCTTCAATGGTTTGCTTCACTAGGCGATTCGGCGTAAGCGAATTGATGGGTTGTCGATTGATTGGGCACTCTTTGCTTGTCTCAAGGTGTTTTTCAATGGCGCTTTTTTCAAAGGTATGTCCATGTTCGTCCATCACAGGGTCTTGGAAAGGATCCAGGGTGATAGGGCATTCCAGGAGTTCAGCTTCCGGGATTTTAACACAAACTCTCGGTTTAAACTGCTCGATTGTCTGAGCAAGCATTTGTAAACAGTCTGAGGGGGTAGGTTGGATCGGGCTCTCTGGGAAGTACTCTGCAGGAAGCAGTTTGCTCTGCACCAAGGTTTTTAAAAAAACCGCAATATTGCCTTTGATAAAAATCCTTTCCCCACTTAAGTCCCTTAGGTCTCGCGTAGAAAATCTGTTTTTATAAAGGCATTTTTGAGATAGATCGAAAATCTTGAGGACCTGACTTTCGTCGCTTTTAGTTTTAAATAAATACACATGATCAAATGTACGGTATTGCTGATACACTGGGTATAAGGTGCTCATGGTATATTCTCCTGCTTTTGTTCTCTTCCAATAAAAGGTCGAAGACTATGACTTCTTGGACAGCATTGTGAAGTTTTTTTTATAGCCTGTCAATTCCAAAAGTAATTTTGCATATCTTGCTGTTGCATATCTTGCTGGATAAAATTGCTGATTCGGGCGATAATACGACACGTTTTTTTGTTGTTGGGAGAAAACCAAAGGAGCAGGTTAGGGCTCGTGCAAAAATAAGTTGTGCGTTTCTGGTGACTCAGCGCTTCAGATGCGAGGCGCAAATTCGCAGACAACTTATTAGTTTTCAAGAATTTGCAACAAAGCAGATGAAGATGAT
>JAAKFP010000327.1 GCA_011065005.1 Chlamydiota bacterium
GATAAAGCCATATAAATGGTCCCTTTTTGGAGTGAAAAATCCTCGAAAAGCATACACCCACGTACTCGATGCAATGGAGGTTCACGGAAAGATACTGGAAGGTGAAACAAGCAATAAGAAGGTTTATTTACTTATTCCAGAATCTGAAATTGAGCAATATCATGTAAATGACAAAGTCATCCTCTCCGTTGCAAAAAAACGATATTGCTTTAAAATTCAGCCCATGCAATAGCTTGACTGAAAGGGGGCGCTTGGAGACCAAGAGTTTGTGGAAATCTATGCACCGATAGAGGATTTCGGTCCGGACAAACAGAATAAAGAAGATACTTCCTGCACCATTGACTTATTAGCAAACGTCGTCTGCGAGGAATTTGGGGTGACAATCAACGAGCTTTGCAGCAGTGAAAAAAGGCGAGAATTGGTCCGTGCTCGTGCTGTTTGCAGTATTGGCAAGAGCTGCTCAAATGAAGAAAGGGTTAGGCCTGCGAGCGGTTTGTTCATTACCAAATCGCGAGAATCGCAGACCCCGGCCCCTTTCATTCAACAGAAAGACCAGGGTCCGTTACCGCCCTATAAAACAATTTATTGATTCCATCAAGAGATTGTAATGCCTCTTCAAACCTCTCTTGCTCAATAGACTGTCTTAATACCTTGAAAGCCTCCGAGAGCTCCTTCTCTAGGACAGGAGAATCCTCCTCCCACTCCTGATGATGTGAAATCTTTTTCAGTCTACTAAGAACTGTGGGTATTGTTGTTTTTTCTAAAATTTTAATTTCTTCTAGGGCCATTGACTTTCTCTCCGGTAGAGGAAATTTTGATATTATTTTGCAATCAAATAACACATCCTCAATATGCCAACCTGACTGTCTCACAATCACATCTTTTGTTCTTCCACATATTACATCCCAAGGATTTTCCGCGTGATCCCTAAAGATTCCGTTTAATTGGTCGATACGACGATGCACATGATTGATTAATTCGACCTTTATTTTGTTGTATGTCCTGTAAAGCGGGGGGTTTGATGAGCCTTGAAGCTCCCGGTTTATTTGAAAGATGATAAAGACCAAACGAGTTTTAAGTTTAGTTTCCTTAAAGTAATTCTGAACGCTTGGAATAAGATCTTCATTGAGTATCCTTAAGTCTTTTTCTAACATCCTTAAATGTTGCAATTGGTTTGTCTCTGATGGCATCTCAGACCCCATAGGGTTGAATCCCAACATAATATTCCTCCTTATGCTAAATTTTCTTGTGCGCTTTTTTTAATACTTTGAACATAGCTTCTACATGACGAGCATGTACTTTTCCGGCTTCTGGCAATCCCTCCATCCTTAATAAGTCCAGAAATGATCCTGGCGTGGGGAAAGTTGTTAAAAAATTCTCAACAGCTTCATGGATTCCAGCTCTTATATTTCTTATAACATCAGCTCGGAGCTCTTCATGACCACTATCCCTAGGTAAAATGTCTTCCAGGAAACGATCAGTATAATTTTCTAAGCTATTTTCATCTAGTAGCGAAACAATTAGTTCAATATTCCTCTTAAAATGATCCTCAGAACGTTCGCTCTGTAATTCAAATTCATGGTCGATAAGAGCTACATCCTCGGGAACTGGGTTCCCTTCTTCGTCAAATTGATCTGAAAAAAGGATCATAAAATTTCGCCCATTTACATATCCTTCATGTATCCGGTCTTTGTTGTTAATCAACCTATCCAAAAAAATCATTCGGCCTATTTTTTTTGCTATTTCTGGAGTTGTTAATGTAGCAACTTGTTGATCATGAGGTTGATTAGCAAAAGGTATCCCTTCAACGTGACTCATAACAAGTAGAAAGCCTTTGACTTCTGATTCTACATCCCATCTCTGTCTTTGGGTCCTTGGATTAAAGGTGCTTGGAGAAGTTTCCTCTTGTGATGGATCGTCAATTCTCGGCTGTAAAAGTTTATGGAGTTGAGATGTAATCACAGTGGCATTTTCCGAACTTTTGTCTAAAGCAACTGTCACGGGTACTGTGAATCCCATTATTTTAAAAAATCGATCTGCTGCTAGGGTTTCTGTTGGTTGCTCTGCCAGTTTAACTACCAATCGCACTTTTTCGTGACTTCCTGTCTGTTTACCGTTGAAAAAAAAGACAGCATTTCTGCTAGGAGGGGGGCCGGACACATCTTCTGCATTGCCTACCACATCCATTAGATGCGTTTCGATTTGTTGTCGATAAGCCGCACTCTCAGTAGAATCGAGTTCCTTGGCCAATTTAATAGCAGCAAGAGCCACGCTTTGAGCTTTTTTATCCGTTCCGAATATTCCTTTCGATTTCTTTAATGCTATGTGTCCAATCGTATATAAAGCTCTACCTGCCCAAATCCTGGCATTCTCATCTTTGCAATCAGCCATTTTACTGGTTGTATATTCTATCAACTTTCCTAAATCTAGCGGTTTATACCCACTCTTTTTTGCCTCCGCTTTACTTTGGAAAACCCTGATGCCGTCTTCGGTTTTTAGAGCTATTACGTTGTGATTCTTTAGTTTTCCGGAATGGGCTTCTGCTTGTGATCCAGCATACAGTGACACCATGTGGGCCCATTCAGTCGCACCGCTACCGGGTAGATCATGAACTTCCATTTAATTATCCCCTCTTTTATTATAAATTGTAAAGCTTTATTAGTCAAATTATTAGTTTGGCTTTATAAAAAACCTAATATTATCCTTTTTAACCCTATTAATTCTTCAAATCTTTTTATTTGTATTAATAAAATACCAGGCCATAGGCTAACCTTCCCCTATTTAATTCCATTAGACACTGATCTTCATGGTGAAATAAAACCCTAATTTTCAAATCGCTTTTAGAGGAAGTTGCGGATAAAAATTAGGGTTGGCCTCATAGAGGGAAAGGTCAAATACCAGAGCGCCACAAAATCAA
>JAAKFP010000328.1 GCA_011065005.1 Chlamydiota bacterium
TTCAACGGCTAGGTGAATGGGAGTCCTGAGCCTATTGCGGGAAATCCGCACGATGGGTTCTTAACCGGGGGGAGGTCGGGCGACCGGCCTCTCTACCAACCTGCATCTGTGGTTAAAATTTTATCTTCGTCTTGAGCGCTTGCCCCTTTTCGTCACCGGCTCTGTTTGTAATTGAACGGTAGCAGCCTGTGTCTTAAATCTCTTTTGGGTCCACCATTGTTGCAGGATACCCAGCAGCATGGAGGATAGCCAATAGATGTTAAGTCCTGAGGGGAAATGATAAAACATAACAGCGAAGACCACGGTCATCATCGTGCCCATCATTTTCTGCTGACGCTGCTGATCCGTAAGTTGGCTGGGGTCTTTTGGTAGGGTGGACATCAATTTTTGCTGAACAAACATCACACCACCTAGTAATATTGGCAGTAGGTGAAATTGCGTTCCGATAAATGGGATGGGTTTTGACCAGCTAAACAAAACATCGGGAGCAGCGAGATTGTCGATCCATCCAGGGATAAAGGAAGCTCCGCGAAGCTCGAATGTTGACTTTAGGAGATCAAACATACCGATAAGGAAGGGCATTTGAATCAGTAATGGGAAACAACCAGACACCGGATTAACACCACGATCTCTATAGAGGTTCATGATTTCCAGTTGCGCTTTCTTTTTATCATTTTTGTATTTCGCCTGGATCTTTTGGGTTTCAGGAGTGATTTGCTGCATCTTTAGCATCGATTTTGTCGACCAGGCATTTAAGGGGTAGAGCATTACACGTAGAGCTGCGGTCAGGAGAATGATCGAAATGCCCCATGAGCCTGTCAAAAAGTAGAAAAACTGCATCAATATTAAGAGGAATTTGGAGAAGGGCGCCGAAATAAAGGCAAAATATCCATGAAAAGTTTGTGAGCCGATATAGTCGGGGTTATAACCGGTGGCGGGGTCGGTAAAAATACTATCGACGGTATTTAAGGTTTTACTTGCAAAGGGTCCTGCATAAATGCGGAAATCCATGGTCCCTCCCTTACTGAGTAGGGGGAGTGTCATCATATAACCAGGAAGATTCTCGCTTTTATAACGCTCGTACTCTTCGTCGATCTGGATGAGGCGGGAAGGAACTACTGCTCCATCAACATATTGGGCCCGTAGTCCGGGGTCAATTTCGGTAAGAGGGTCGATAATGAGCCCAAAGAACCCGTTTGAGTTGGTAATCCAATCGGGATAGATGGAACTTATCGTCACTGATTCTTTGGGCTTGTCAATGTTGATCACTTCAGGCTTCCCTTTGCGAGTGATCCGATACTTCAACGCTGGTGCAGTAGCGTTTGAAATCCATTCCACTTCGGAAACTCCCGAGGTAAGCCACAGGCCTTGGCTGTCCCCTTCAATCCGTATGGTGAGATATAAGCAGTAGGGGGCTTCTTTGTTTTCCTTCTTGAAGGAATATGTTTTTGTGATCCGTCGATTACGTTGGGAAGCTTCAAAAACGATGGTATTGTCATCGAAGCGGGTAACTTCAAACATGAGTTCTGCCATCTCTGGATATTCCGATACAAGATTGAGGGCATAGAACTGCGGCAAGATATGTGTCGATTTGCGGTTCCCTAACTGAAGAAGATCCCTCCTCAACAGTGGATAATATCCCCCGAGCTTTCCCTTCGGATTTTCCACAAAAGGTCCTTTTGGGGAATTTCCTGGCGTCCAATAGGAATGTAAAGGGAAAAGGGCATTGTAGGGGTGGTCCTCTTCGATCTCCCTGTCAAATTCGATCTCTTTGACTACACTATTTGGATGACTTTCACTTTCGAAGGGGAGGTTAATCTCCGCAAGGGCGGCACCGCGATTGGAGAAAACAAGCTGCTGATAGTTATTTTCGAGGACAAAGTGTTTTTCCTCCGTGACTTGATCTGTAGTAATCTTCCGAGGCTTGGAGACTTCTGCTCTTAACCCTGAAATCTGCTCAAGGTAGGAAAATGAATTTGTCTGTTCATTGTAGTAAGCTACAGGAAGGTATCCTTCGGGAGTGCTTAATAGGACGAGTGAATTTCCTGGAAGAATGACCTCTTTTGGGGCTTCCTCAATGCCGAGCTCTGCGGAAAGTTTTAGCCATTTCACGATCGGGATTGTAAACTGTCCATCGATATACTTTCCAAAAGTGACAAGGGGAGTTTTCTCTGCCTGGGAGGGATAAAATGTGACAAGCTGAAGTTCATAGCTGCCCATGTAGGGGAGATTCCCAATTGGCAAGGTGTTCTCGGTTTGGAGTTCATATAGTACAGGATAGTTTATTTCCTTTGGAGAATAGACAAGCGTATACTCTCGTCCTTCCACGAAAATACTCTTTGGGAGATCTTTGTCCCATGCTAAGGTGATGATGGAGTTCTCTTTTCGAATCCCAGAGGTTAGAAAATTTGTGCTCCCGGAGTCAACGTAGAGGCTTACAACAGGCAGGTCTTTGAGTTTTGCCGTTCTCTCTTTGATTTCAACTTGTATTCCTTCCCTTTCCTGCTCCTTAATAGCTTTTTGCTGTTCATGCCATCCCTTGTCCATCCCCTCTTTGCGTTGTTCGAAAAACATGTTCACAAGAAACAGGGTTAAACTTAAGGAGATTACAAAGAGAAGTGTGCGTTTATCCATAATACTCGTACTGGTTTTTTTTCATGAAGTTAAGAAAAGACCCTATCATAAACAAATAGATTTACGGAAGGAAAAAACTTTGTAACCGTTCATCTCTATCTGTTAACCGCGATTACGAAGGAAGCGAAGGACGCGCGAAGATCATTAAGGAAGCTAGAAAAAATAACTTTTACATTTATGCTGTCCTATCATCTTCACTTGCTTTGTTGCAAATCTTTGGAAACTAATAAGTTGACTGCAGATTTGCGCCTCGCAACTGAAGAGCT
>JAAKFP010000329.1 GCA_011065005.1 Chlamydiota bacterium
GCATAAAGTCTCTCATAGTTCTCGTTGTCAGTATTTCTACTGCTATCATCTCAGTTTTTATATGGTTTGTTCAAGCGCAGGGGTAACAAAATGTTTTCAGTGCCTGATGATCTCCCGGAGGATACTAAGAGGCGTCTCCCTGCGATTATGGATGGGGTTCAAGCCGGGAAATCCAACGCTGAAATCGCTGCGGAGCTTGGCGTATCCAAGTTTGTGATCGATAATGACCGGTTGCTGTTCCAACGGAGTGCAGGATACGAGATATGGGTGGAGGAGGAGTTTCAGCGTCTCCACACCATTATCGCTGATACATCACCCGAGGTAGCGTACAAGGTGATGGGGCAACTGATGAAGGCGATCATCGGCCTCAAGATCAAAGCCGAAATCATGGCTAAAGGGAAAATAACGGTTAATCTCAAAACGGGAGAGTCTATCGAAGCCATTCTAGGAGAATATGAGGATGTCATCACCAAAATCGCTGAAAAAGTCACTGAGGGAATTATTTCGAGAGACGATTCTGAAGAATCCGTGGATTCCACACCGCCCCCATCTTAAACAAGCTGAGTTTCTCCTCCTCATGATCAGAGAGGCGCTTTTCGGGGGGGCTGCCGGAGGAGGTAAAACCGATGCTTTACTCATGGGCGCCCTCCAGTTTGTTGACATTCCAGGGTACTCAGCGATTCTGTTCAGGCGCACATACAAGGATTTAGCGTTGCCGGATGCGATCATGGATCGGGCGCATCAATGGCTTCAGGGCACTGAGGCGAAATGGAAGGGCGACGACTATGTTTACATTTTCCCGAGCACCGCGAAGCTGACGTTTGGCTACATGAAAACTGATATGGACCGCTACCGTTACCAGGGCGCTGAGTTCCAGTATTGTGTTGCTGAAGGCACTCCTGTTTTGCTCGCTGATGGCTCGTACAAACCTATTGAGGACATCCGCATAAATGACAGGGTAATGACGCTTGAAGGAGCACGACGTGTTATTCATGTATGGGGGGCAAGGATCGCTGACTGCGTAAAAGCGACCACCTATGATGCTCGTGGGAAATATATTGAGGAACAAATACATCCCGTTGAGCATCCGGTGCTTATGCCGAAGGGATGGTTTTCCTACGCTGATGTTTCTCGCCCTTGCGCGATTTTGGAATCCAAACAATTTGGTTCCGCTCACAAATCTTCTTCACGCTCTTCGCAGATATTCCCTCTCGCCGCGCAAACCTGTGTATACCCAAACGTGTCGAAGCCGCTGCACGCACAAGTTCAATTACAGCGGGATCATCCAAGCGGTGAGGGCTGCGCCGTTTCTTCAATAGATGATCAAAACGATTACGAAGAGTCTGGTGGTGAACTCCCAAGAGTTTTGCAGCCGCAAGAGTTGATTGCGTCTGTAATGCTACACGCACCGATTCCTCATCCAAATTCGCTGCCCTCAAACGATTGTGTGTTGCTCGATGCTTCGCACGAGATAGAACTTCAAGGTTCTCTACGGCATTATTTCGCTTATTATCATCGCGATGATGCACTATCTCTTGACCAGATAGAAAACGACCAAGCGAATGCTCTACTACCAACCGATGTTGGGGGACATAACCCCATTTATTGCAGCGAGGATGAGTTGGTACGTGTTCAAGGATATAACCTGCCCCGCTTAACATCGTATGTCCACCCATACACGAAGGAAATCCGGGCTTCGTCCGAGGGCGTCCAACACGGGTTATGTATTTTCACCCCAGTAGGCAACCATGTCGTTTATGATCTTACAGTGGAAGATGCTCATCATTACATTACCTCATCGAAACTTGTAAATAAAAATTGTGGTTTTGACGAAACCACTCAGTTCAGCGAGATACAGTACACCTATCTGTTCAGCAGGCTGCGGCGTGGGGCAACCGTGAATATTCCTCTCCGTATGAGGGGGGCTTCAAATCCTGGTGGAGTAGGTCATGATTGGGTGAAGCAGCGGTTCCTCATTGATGGAGTGAGGGCTGGACGGGTGTTCATCCCGGCGAAGCTCGCTGATAACCCGAGCCTTGACCAGGTGGAGTATCGGGCGAGCTTGATGGAGCTTGACCCAGTTACCCGGTTGCAGCTGCTTGAGGGTGACTGGGAGGCTCGGCACGGTGGGTCGATCTTCAAACGTGAGTGGTTCGACATCGTAAATGTGATGCCTGAGAGGTGTCGGGTGGCTAGATACTGGGACTTGGCGGCAACTCAGCCGCGTCAACAGGGGAGGGACCCCGACTATACAGTGGGGGTGAAGATGGGGGAGTTAAATGGCGTCTTCTTTGTTGATGATGTTGTTCGGGGGCAGTGGTCTCCTCAGCAGGTTGAGCAGATTGTGGCTCAGACGGCTGCTTTCGATGGGCCGGATGTGCAGGTTTACATGGAGATTGAACCTGGGTCCTCCGGTGTAAGCCTGATAGATCACTATCGTCGAAACGTGTTGCTGGGCTACGCGTTTAAGGGTTACAAGACGACGGGGAAAAAGGAGCTTCGGGCTGCTCCTTTCAGTTCAGCCGCGGAAGCTAGGAATGTGCGGCTTGTAGGTGCTCACATGGAGGGGAACGCCTGGGTGGGTGGAGCGTGGATCAGGGATTTCCTGGAGGAGCTTGAGGCGTTTCCCTATGGTGCTCACGATGACCAGGTGGATGCGGGTAGTGGGTGCTTCGCGGTGCTCGCCGTGACGAAAAGCTACCCGATGGCTGTAACCATAGATTAGCACGCTCATGGAGTCTTTGATTTGTGTGAATCCTCTGCATGAAGGAGGATCAGTTGGTACACGGATTGGAGATCTCCCGGTTGATAAATGCCTGCGGGAAGAGTGCAGGTGGTTAGGGTTCAAAATGAAGAAGAAAGTGCCTCGCGCCGTCACTTATGAGAAGGATG
>JAAKFP010000033.1 GCA_011065005.1 Chlamydiota bacterium
TTTACCACCGAGAGCACAGAGAACACAGAGAATGGAAAAATTTCGGGGTTTATTAAAAATAGACCCTCTCATAAAACCTCAAATTTCTCTCTGTGCTCTCTGTGAACTGTGGTGAAATTTCCAAGTGTATGTGTTTAGGTTGATGCGTATGCGAAGATCGCGAAGGAAGCGCGAAAAATTTAACCTAAAAAAATCTTCGTGTGTCCTTTGTTTTCTTCGCGTTCTTCGCGGTTAGCAGATAGAGGTGAACGGTTACGACACCCCCTCCCTGGTAAGACTCTTTATTTTGTCTCTTTCTTTAACCATTTATCCTGCCTATCCTACTTATCCTGATATATTTATTTTTCAGTGGGAATGGTTGTAAAACTTCTCAGTTTTATAATATTTTTTCGTAAAAAACTCTTTTCATTAATTCCATTTTTTAGTAAAATAGATTTTTTACGTAAATGGTTTCGCAATAATATAAAGGGTTTAAAAAATGATTGATAATAATAATTTTACTATTGGCGAGCTTACTGGCCGTCAATATTCTCAATTAATGTCTCCCCTAAGGAAGGAAAGGGATAAAAATGGTGCATTGACAGAGCGTAATGTTACCTGGATCCGATACACGTTCAATCACGTTGTCACCTTCATTCATCGCTTGTTCCACGCGATATTCCATAAGGGTCATCGATGGGAAAATGATAAGACACTACTGCATAGGTTCACAGTGGGTTTGGATAACAAGGAGCAACTCGACGAGGTCACATGTGACGCTATCAAATTACTGGAACTTTTAGAGAAGTTCAAGATGGATTTAACAGACATTGAAGACCTCTACGAAAACAAGAGAGGTTCTCGAGAAAATTCGGAATTTGATAAGAAGTTCAACGCTGCTCAGGAAGAGCATGGAGAAGAAGAACAATTCCCGGTTGATGCAAACAATCTTTTAGACCTTGTGGACAAGTTTAACAATAATGGTTTCCAAAACATCAGCCTCTTCGACGATGCAGCTCTTGATGCAATCTCTCTATTGGGAGAGGAACTGATCTTACGAAATTCTCTAGAGTGTACACAAGAGGTCAACGATCACCTTAAACTCCATAATAATCTGCAACATCTGAAACAAATTCGTTCAGCTGACCAGGGAAATGAGAAAGTTGGAAGACGCGACACAATGCACATGGAGAAAAGAAGAAAACTCTTGAATCCCACGTACGACGAGAAGGTACGAGAGCAATGGTTGAAAGATGAAAAAAAAGATGATGTGAAAAACCGTCGAGACGAGCTAAAAAAAGCGTTGGAGTTGTACAGACCTCAAGTTGAGGAAGACAAAAGGAAAAATCCTGAGCGGCATCTTCTCGTAAAGAAATGTCTCGAAGAAGGAGAGTTCATCCCCACCTCGCGGGGGTGTGGTGGTGCCAACTTCCTTAAATATGGCGGTGAAACGAAATTTGTCATTAAGGCCAATGGAGAGGGAACCCACTGCCTTCATAATAGAAAAACGGATGAAAAGGACAATCCTCTCAACGGATACTCAATAAGTAAAGGCAGTCGCATACGCAACGGAATTCCTTTATATTTCGAATCGTTATCTGAAATTCTCTACTATGAAGTGGCCAAACTATTAGAGTTGGAAGCATATGTTCCCGAAACCTTTCCGGCAATTATTGAATCAAAGGAATTTTTTGATAGAGCTGAAGACCCCGAAAGCCCTCAAGTTAAAGAAAAATTTTGTTCCGCTCAGCAATTCACAAAGAACAAAGGACTTCTTTCTGAATTTGTCTTTTTTGTCTCTAAGGATAGAAGAACCTTAGAATTTAAAAAAGGCTTTGAAGGTATCGATAGTTTTTCTGTTGGAGCAAACATTTTTCTAGACTGTCTGTGCGGTAACACAGACCGCATTCAAGACAACTGCTTGGTTGGGACGAATAATGAGTTGATCAATATTGATAATGGATTGTGTTTTCCTGAGGACAACATACAAATTCGCTCTCTTAATGTGCTCTTACCAGAAGCCAGAAAAGAGAAATTTGATCGACGTTTTATCGAATTGATTAAAAGGATTAGTAACGAAAAAGACCCCTTATCACAGCGATTATCTCATTTGATCGAGGAGGCTCAAGAGCAACATACCTCAGTCAACGGGATAAACACAAATCAACGTTCCAGAAACAAGTACGTCCAAAATGTCATGAGAGCATTAAAACAACGAATTGAGATAATGAAGTACGCTATTGATAAAGGGATGACGATGAGTGAGGTAGGCCTCCGTGTACTCGCTTTAGGGTCTCATGAAAAAGGATTCGCTTATCGTGATGAACCGATTACAGCAAATGATGTTGCCTCATTCCATCTTGGAGGAGACAAAACAAAACGATGGCCTGGTGTTAAACAGGAATCTAAAAATAAGAAAGTAGATGCCCCCAAAGAAGAAGAGGGTGCCTCCTCCTATAGTGAAAGCACAATGGTTAGAGGCTCAGTGATTGGCGGTGAGGATCCTCCGCAGCAATCTTTTTTGAGAATTTTCGATTCCTCCTTAAGTGATTAACCATGTAGGTGCAGCGATAGATTTTTTGGGAGTACGGGGACAAGTCCTTGCAGTTCTACATAAGTTTTTCTCGACAGAAAAAATTTACAGGTTGTTTTTTACAATATTGCTACGACATACTTTTACACATAAGTTTTTCTGACAAAAATATCTTCTTCTACGGTCTTATTTGTGCACCTGAAAGAAATGTAAAACCTCAGAGGCGCGGTAGCGCCAAAAGGTGCAAAGCCCCCATACTCCCAAATTTATTGTTGGAAGAAGTCTTGAATGGCTTTGGCGTCTCGTTCTGAGAGGCCTTTAACTTTTAGCAATTCCTCTGAAAAATTTTTTACATTAATTCTAGTTTTTGGTAAAATACATTTTTTACGTAAACAGTTTTGCTATAAAATATAGGTTTAAAAAAATGGTTTATAATAATAATTTTACTATTGGCGAACTTACTGGCCGTCAATATTCCCAATTGATGTCCCCTTCAAGGGTGAAAAGGGATAAGAATGGTACATTGACAGAACGCAAAGTCACCTGGATCCGACACGCGTTTAAACACGTCATCGTCTTCATTAACCGCTTGTTTCACGCGATCTTCCATAAGGATCATAGATGGGAAAACGATAAGACACTGCTGCATAGGTTCACAGAGGATTTGAAAAGCCAGAAGCCAGTCGACAAGGTCTCGACAGAGGCTATCAAGATGCTGAATTTTATGGATGTGCTCCGAATGAATATGAAGGAATTTACTGATCTCTATCTCTGCAACAAACACAACCGCGCGTTGGAATTGAAAATTACAAGGCGTATCATTGCTGCTGAGAAAAGATTTAAGGAAGGGGAAAAGGTAAAACTCAAAACATTCAAAGCTGAATCAAGAGACTTTAGTGCATCTCTGGATAATTTTAAAAATGAAACAGATAGATTCAAGAAGATCAATATCTTCAAAGATGCAGTTCGTGATGAAGATGTAGTTCTTGGTGCAATCTCTCTGCTCGGTAGGGACCTGATCTTACGAAATCGTCAGAACACACAAGAGGTCCACGATCACCTACAACTCCATATAGATCTGCAAAGTCTGAAAAAAATTCATTCACCTGCCCCGATCATTGAAAGAGCCGACACAGCGCCCAGCGAAGAAAAAAGAGAGGACTTACCCACTCAAAACAAAGAGATACGAGCAAAATGGTGGGATGAAAGCAACAATGATCAGAATCCAGCCTATAAAGAGGTTAAAACTCGTGAACGAGAACTAGAAGCCACAATGGAGTTGTACAGGCGTAAAGTTGAAGAAGACGAAAGGATATACCCTAAGCGTCATCTTCTGGTTGAGAAATGTGTGAAGGAAGGAAAGGTCATTCCCACCCGAAAGGGATGTGGTGCTGCCATTTTTCTTGAATGGGGCGGTAAAACGGAATTTGTCGTTAAAGCAAATGGAGAGGGAGCCCGCTGCCTTCATTGTAGAAAAAGAGATGATCGTGGGAATCTTCTCAACGGATACTCAATAAATGGAAACAGTCGCATCCGCTTAGGAGTTCCTTTAGGTTTCGAACCGACATCTGAACTCCTCTTTCGTGAAGTGGCCGAATCTGTAGGGTTGGGAAAATATGTTCCTGTAACCTTTCCGGCCATTATTACGTCAAAAGAATTTTTTGATAGAGCTGAAGACCCCAACGATCCCCAACCCAAAACAAAGTCTTGTTCTGCTCAGCAATTTGTAAAGAACAAGGGGGATATTTCTGATTTGGTTAAAAGTGATGATGCGAAAAAACGAACCAAAACTGCTGATGAAAAAGAACAAACCAAGAGGTTAAGATTCCATACGCGCTTCGAAGACATCGATCCTTTTTCTGTTGGAGCCAGCATTTTTCTAGACTGTTTGTGCGGTAACACAGACCGTCATGCTGATAACTGTTTGATTGGGACGAAGAATGAATTGGTCAACATTGATAATGGATTATGTTTTCCGGAGAACAACTACGAAATTTGCTCTTTTAATGTGCTCTTGCCACAAGCAGAAAAGGAATTTGATTCTCGTTTCAGAAATTTGATTGAAAGGATTGGTGACAAAAATAGCCCCTTCAGGCAACGATTAATTCATTTGATCAAGAAGACTCTAATGGATCAAGCAACAGTCATCGAGGAGGCTCAAAAGAAACCTGCCGAAGCGATGGCTCAAAAGCAAGATGCTGAGAGGGAGGCCACCGAAGAGGCTCAAGAGAAAGATGCTGACATCAACGAGGCAGACAAAGATAAGAGTTCCGATCACTCTGCCTTCGAAGATAACCCTGCATACAAAGCCTGGAAGGCTAAAAAGCAACGTGCCGGTGTCAACGGAGCAGACAAAAATGAGCCTTCTAAAAACCCTTTCTTCGAAAGAATCTTCGAAAAAGAGGAAAACGCGCGCAAGAAAAAAATGGAATCTAAAAATGAAGGCCCTAAAAACTGTAACGTCGAACAAATTATCGAGGCGTTAGAAAAACGAATTGAGGTAATGCATTGGGCCATTGGTCAGGGAATGTCGATGAAAGAAGTAGGCCTCCGTGTTTTTGCTTTAGAGTCAAAGAATGACGAATTCGTATTTCGTAATGACCCGATCACAGAAAAAGATATTGACTCCCGGCATCTTGGATTAGAAGACATAAAAAAACAATGGACTGTTGGTGATGAGGAGGAGAAGGAAGAGGATGGGGATCACCTTAGCGGCACATTGGTTAGTTTTAAGGTTAAATCTAAGGATTCTCAGCAGCAACCCTTTTTGCACATGGCTACTTTCAGCGACAAGAAATAGTTGCAGCGGTAGATTCTTTGGACTGCGCAGAGCAATCTGCGCTTTTTAAAAAATTTGGAGTGCGCGGAGCAATCCGCGCTTTTCGATGTGGAGAGGCCTTTATTGTAAGCAATCCCGTAACAAACCCCTCTACTCAAAAAACTCCCTTAGACAACATTCATAGGCTAAAAAACCGAAACTAAAAGAGAACTTTCCATATCGAAAAGCGCGGATTGCTCCGCGCACTCCAAATTTTTTCTATTGCTGGAAGAAGTCTTGAATGGCTTTGACGTCTCGTTCTGAGAGGCCTTTAACTTTTAGCAATTCCTCTTTTGTCGCTTCGCGAATCTTTTTCACGCTGCCAAAATGGCGGAGTAGTTTTTTTCGCTTGGCTGCCCCAATACCTGGAATATCATCGAGAACACTCTTAATGAGTTTCTTGCTGCGGCGCTTCCGATGGAAAGTGATCGCACTGCGGTGTGCCTCATCGCGGATTTGCTGCAAAAGAAAAAGAATGGGAGAAGTTTTTCGAAAAAGAATAGGATCTTTGACATTCGGCAAGAACACCCGCTCTGCGGTCATCCCTTTATCGTGTCTCCCCTGCTCTTTAGCAACAGCAATCAGATCGACGGAAATAATGTTCAGCTCCTTCAACACTTTCAAAGCGATATTAAGATGCCCTTTTCCTCCATCGACAATCAGCAGGTCGGGAAGGTCGTTCTCCTCTTGAGCCCTCTTAAAACGTCGGATAAGCACTTCGTACATGGCGCCATAGTCGTCAGAAACATCTACGGTACGAATCTTGTATTTCCTATAGCGACTGCTGTCTTTCGCCCCATCCGTAAATGCCACCATGGTTGCAACGGGTTCAGTGCCGGAAATGTTGGAGACATCAAAACATTCTATTCTTCGAGGATACCTCGTCAGATGGAATTTCTCCTGCATTTCAAGAAGGGTTCTTTCCCGTATTGTCTTCTCATCTTTCTCTTTCTTAAAGGTTGCTTCCGCATTCAAATGGGCCATTTCAATGAGGGCACGCTTTTCCCCACGTTTGGGAGCGTGTAAATAAACTTTGCGGCGGCGATCTTCCGACAATAATTCCGCGATGATTTTCACCTCTGGAACATCTGTAGGCAAAAGAATCTCGTGTGGCAACTCCTCAAGGGAATCATAGTGTTGCAGCAGAAAAGTCCGCAAGAGTTCTGCGTCATCCTGAACAATTTTGCTGAAGTTAAAATGTCTCGCTCCTGTGAGCCTACCCCCACGAAAAAATAGCAACACGAGGACGACCTCCTCGCCTTCACGAAATATTCCCAGAATGTCCGCATCTACTCCTAGAGGTCTATCTACTTTCTGCCCTTCAATGGTTTTTTCTATGTACCTGATCGTTTCGAGCACCGCTCCAGCTTTTTCAAATTCGAGAGCTTCGGCATACTGGTTCATTTCTTTGTATAGTTCCTTGACGATCTCTTTGTCATGTCCTCTCAGAAATGTTACCGTCCGATTCACCAATTCCTTATACTCCTTCTCTGTGCATTTTCCCACACAAGGGGCGACGCATCTTTTAATGTCATATAGGATGCAGGGGCGTGTTCTTCGAAGAAATTCCTGGTCAGAGCATTGCCTCAAGGGAAATATTCTATGCAACAGATCGAGAGTTTTCCTGGCGGCGCCGGCGTTCGTATAGGGACCAAAATAGATTCCATCAGGTTTTGGCTTGCCGCGATAGCGAACGATATCTACCCGTGGCCATTTGTGTTTGGTGACTTTGAGAGCAATATAACTTTTGTCATCCTTAAGAAGAGCATTATACTTTGGCTTATGTTGCTTGATGAGGTTGTTTTCAAGAAGCAACGCTTCCTTCTCTGACCCGACAACAATGGTATCGATCTCCTCAACATTTGATACCAGATAGGGAATAATAGGACGGCCATCACCCCCCTTAACAAAATACTGTCGAACTCTTTGCCGCAGATTTTTTGCTTTCCCAATATATAGAACCGTCCCCCTGCGGTTTTTCATGAGGTAAACGCCGGGTTTAACTGGAAACTTCTTAAGTGAATCGGTATCAAAGGGCATGACTATACTTCCAGGATAGTTTTCACGGCCCCATAAATGCCGCTTTTAGTGTTCGGAACCAGATACGTAGAATTCTGGAAAAATCTTTTTGAAAGAACAACCATTTGATCAGAGCAAACAAACCGAAATATTTGTAGATCGACCTAAATGTTTCTGTGAAGTGGCTCATCACCATCGAAAGCTTAACAAGGCGTAAGTCATAATCTGTTAAAACACGTACAGTCGAAAATTTCCGCAATTCTGGGGTTAAACAAAACCGACACATAAAATCGTAGCCCCCACGTAAGTGGTACTCCGTGTTAAATTTCCCTAACTCGTGGAATGTGTCCATACGAAACCAACACGATTGCAAACTCGTAGGCTGCTGCCCTCTCATCAAAAACTTGCAATTTAACGGGCGAAGCAAGATTTTCGGTTCTTTCTTCCCATCACGTATCAGTGTTCCACAGAACACAAGGTGCGGTCTGTCATGATCAAGAGTAAGTCCCATCATATGACGTAGGGTCTCAGTATGGATGTAAAAATCTCCGGGAAAGAGAAAGTTTATATACTCCCCTTTTGCTTGAGCAATCCCTTTGTTGAGCATTTCATATCGCCCGAATCCTGAGACAGAAAAGATATAGATTCTTCCATCACGATAGTTTCTTACAACCTCTAAGGTGCGATCGGTCGAACCGGAGTCGACAATGATTACTTCCAGGTCGGGATAATGCTGAGTTAATACGCTATCCAAAGTGCGTTCAATTTTTTCCGAGTTATTGTACGTAGGGACTACAATAGAAACTTTGGGGAATTCGTAATCGTTGTATTTCTGCTCCGGTTTGAGCACCTCTTTCCAAGAGTTGTCTTCCACCTCAAATTTTACCGGTTTGTTTGTCTTCTTCATAATTCCCATTTTAAGATGAAAGAGGAAATATCCCAAAATAGAAACTTCCCTCTTTCCACTATATTATGCTAAAATGCTGTTTACGAACAAAAGGTTACGGAGAAAATGATTACATTTCAGGAAATTCTAAGAAGATTATCGCTTTTTTGGGAAGAACAAGACTGTATTATCCATCAGGGTTACGACCTCGAAGTCGGTGCTGGAACGTTGACTCCTGCCACATTTCTACGATGCTTAGGGCCAGAGCCTTATCGTGCTGCTTATGTAGAACCTTGCCGAAGACCTACCGATGGGCGATATGGAAAAAACCCCAATCGTACGCAACACTATTTTCAATACCAAGTCATCCTTAAGCCTTCACCACTAAATATGCAGGAAATGTATCTCGATTCTCTCAAAGCCATCGGCATTGATCTCAAACAACATGATATCCGCTTTGTTCATGACGACTGGGAGAATCCAACGATTGGTGCCTGGGGGCTTGGCTGGGAAGTTTGGCTGGACGGAATGGAAATCACGCAATACACCTATTTCCAAAGCGTTGGAGGGATACCTGTTAAACCAGTGACCGGAGAGCTAACCTATGGGACTGAGCGGATAGCGATGTATCTGCAAAATGTCGACAGCTTTTTTGATCTAAAATGGAACAAATATCTCACCTATGGAGACATCTACCACCGTAGTGAAGAAGAGTGGAGCCAATACAACTTCGAAGAAGCATCTACAGGGATCTGGTTTAAGCATTTCGAAGATTTTGAGAAAGAAGCCAAGAAACTAATTGCGAAAGATCTCCCTATTCCCGCCTACGAGTTTGTCATGAAGTCCTCCCACGCCTTTAACATCTTGGATGCACGAGGGGCGATTTCTGTAACAGAACGCACAGGATACATCTCCCGGATCCGAGAACTTGCAAAATCTATTGCAAAGAGTTTCATTAAAAGCCGTGAAGATGCAGGATTCCCCTTGCTGCATACCTTCCCTGAAATAAAACACAAACCTCATGCTGTTCCTTCGATCTCAGACAAACTCCTCCACCCCACCCCTTCAGCTACCGAGGATTTCCTCCTAGAAATCGGATCGGAAGAACTTCCAGCAACGTTCGTTCCTCTAGGACAACAGAACTTGGAAAGAAACCTTAAGCAGCTATTAGAGAAAGAGGAGATCCCCTATACATCTTTAAAAGTTTTTGGAACACCTCGCCGTCTAGCAGCACTTGTCGAAGGGCTAGCCATGGGTTTGCCCGAACAGACACAAGAAAAGCGGGGGCCCACCCTTGAGAAAGCGTATGATAAGAGCGGCCAAGCCACCCCTGCAGGTCAAGGATTTTTCCGATCGATCCACAAAGAGCCTCCCACTTTACAGTCTCTAGAAAGCGGAAAAGATAAAGACCTCACAATAAAAGAAGTCAAGGGAGCCCAATACCTTTTCGCAACGATTCACATTCCTGGACGCGCAACAGCTACAATACTGGCAAAAAAACTTCCCGATCTCATTCTGAACCTCGACTTCCCCAAAAAGATGCGGTGGGCAGATCTCGACATCACCTATGCACGACCTCTCCATTGGATTGTCGCTCTATTTGGCAAAGAACTCATTCCTTTTGAGGTCGGAGAGGTCGTTACAGGTAAAGAATCACGAGGGCACAGTCAGCTCAACGGAGAAACCTTTACCATCCCTACCGCCAACCAATATCTTACCACGCTCAAAGAACATTTCGTCATGGTAGACCCGGAAGAGCGTGAGAGCACCATCGTCCAACAGTTGGATAAGTTGGAAAGCTCGCTGCATGGGAAAATCATGGAAAGAGATCAGGTCCTACCGCAAGTTGTAAACATGGTCGAATGGCCCACAGTGACCGAAGCTACTTTCGATACGAAATTTCTCAAAGCCCCTAAAGAGGTCCTCATCTCCGAAATGGTCGAACACCAAAAGTACTTCCCTGTAGCAAATGCTGATAACACCCTCATGAATCACTTTATCATCACAGCCGATACCACCCCCACCGATATGATTCGTCAAGGGAATCAAAAAGTGCTCTCATCAAGATTGTCTGATGGTGTTTTCCTCTATGAAAAAGGACTCAAAGTCAAGCTCGACGATTTTAACGAAAAACTTAAACATGTCACCTATCTCTCAGGACTGGGAAGCCTGCATGACAAAATGCTTCGCCTAACCGGACATATTGAAACACTGCAGAAAATCCTCAATATTAGCTCGCCAAGCAAAGCTATTCGAGCTGCAGAACTCAGCAAAGCGGATCTCGTTTCCGAAATGGTCTTTGAATTCCCCGACCTGCAAGGTGTCATCGGTAGATACTACGCAACCGCACACGGTGAAAACAGCGAAGTAGCCCAAGCTATTGAAGAACAGTGGATGCCTCGAAGGGAAAAAGCCCCCTTACCATCCACACCTACAGGCACTCTTCTCAGTCTTGCAGACAAAATCGACAACTTACTCAGCTGCTTTTCTGCGGGGCTAAGGCCCACCTCCTCTAGCGACCCCTACGCACTACGACGGCAAGCTTTAGGGATAATCAAAATGCTAATTCACGGAAAACACCGACTCCCCTTCAGAGAAACTCTCGATCAATGCTGCAACAACTTCGCAACCGAACTTCTAAAAGATAAAGAGGAAACCATCCAAGAAATTGATAAGTTCTTTATCAACCGGATAAAGACAGTGTTTCAGGATTACGGATTCCGAAAAGATGAAATCGAAGCAAGCGTTGCCTTTGGATTTATAGACATCTATGACACCTTTTGCCGGGTGAAAGCGCTCCATGAATTTCGTAAATCAGGAGATCAGTTTCCGAAACTTTATGAAGTATACAAACGTGCAAAAGGACAACTCAACAACCAACAAGCCTATACATTTAATCCCAAACTTCTACAGGAAAAGGGTGAAAAAGACCTGGACACAGCACTAAACACCACCCAAGAAAAATTTAATAAGGCCCTCAATCTCCAAAGCTACGACCAAGCCTATCAACTCATCGCCGAAATCCAACCCTTCCTCGCTAAATTATTCGACGAAGTAAGAATCCTCGCCGACGACCAAAAACTTCGCGAAAATCGAATTGCCCTGCTGCAACGGGTATTTGCCCTCTTTGCCCAACTTCTCGACTTCAGCAAAATCCGCGAGGAGTAGAGGAAAGACGGGAAGTAAAACACAGAGAATCAGAGACGCAGAGAAAAAAGAGAAAACATAAAAATTTTGTAACTATTCAGATACCCCCTCCTTCGTCGGGGGTATCTGAACTAAATTAGAGAGCAAACGCTTGCATATCAATTTCTCAATCAACCTCTAATAACCGAGGAGATCCCCTTATTGCATCTGCC
>JAAKFP010000330.1 GCA_011065005.1 Chlamydiota bacterium
AGCTCTTCAGTTGCGAGGCGCAAATCTGCAGTCAACTTATTAGTTTCCAAAGATTTGCAACAAAGCAAGTGAAGATGATAGGACAGCATAAATGTAAAAGTTATTTTTTCTAGCTTCCTAAGGCAAAAACCAATTCTTCATCTTAATTGAGTATATATGCGTCTTTTTTTGCAACTCTCTCCATTGATAGCTTTCAAAAAAGAGGGCGTCTTAAGTTGATAGTGTATCACAACCTTCCCGACGCCCTCTTCTTATCCTGCAAGATAACTTTTTGGGTTAGAATTCTCTATCGTGATTAAAATCGCGGTCCATAACAGTCTTGCGGTTTTCATTCTCCGCACTTTTAATGGCTTTTTCAATTTCGAATTCTACGATTTTGGTAAGTTCCTCAAAAGCAGTAGATGATGTGTTCATTCCTGCTTTGGCTTTAATGTATTTTTTGATCTTGCTCACTACGACCAGTTGTTCACTCATTATAACACCTCATGATTGAGTGGTTTTTCCTACACCTTTACTATATAGCAGGATCATTTTCTCGTGAAAAGGTCAAATTCAAAATTTATTGTATAAATTTTCATAGCGAAAAAGACTGCCTTTGTAAACGTCTAAGGATAAGCGTTTTTCATAAATAACCGATCTATAAAAAAACGTGTCCTACTAAAAATATTTCCTGGTAACCGTTCACCTCTATCTGTTAACCGCGAAGAACGCGAAGAATAATCTCCTAAATAACAAATATCGCCTTCGAACTTTGATTTTAACCACAGATGCACACGGATGAACACAGATCGGCTTGTCATAGTTCTACAGGAGGCTCCGATCTGTGTTCATCCGTGTGCATCTGTGGTTAAAATTTTATTTTCATTTTCGATGTTATTTCTCGGTAGGGAGTAAGAGGGGGCTGGTATTCTTCGCGTTTTCTTCGCTTCCTTCGCGATCTTCGCGGTGATTGAGTCGAGGGCTGAACGGTTACGAACAAGGAGAAGCTGGTTAAATCCCCCTTTACCTAAAAAGAAGGATACTTTATGATTTTTATGTAAAGTGCATAAAAATTGATTTATAAGTGTTCATATATGGGTGAATCGGAAGACTCTCAACCTCAAAGTGAAGAGCTCGTATTAAATGTTACAGTCTCTCAAACTCTAGATGAGAATAATGAGGATATTGCTAACGTTGGTCTTGATAATGCTCCTCTAAAGCAATTAAATGAGGACAGCACCACAGTTCAAGTGAAAAATGGCTCTACTGAGCCAAGGGATTGGCAGGTCGAACTTGAGCAGCTGGCAACTTCTGAGGAGAAACTACAAAAAGCTATAGACATAATGGCCGATTCTCTCGCTCAAAGTGGCAATCCTGATTTTAAAACGTTTTGGATGGCAAGAAATTCCTGTTTAGAACTATTCAAAGGCAATATTCCTCCAAGCCTCAGGGCCATCCAATGGGAAAAGTATCGCGAACTTACAAAAGAAGCTCGTCGATTGAAAGATATCTTTGAAGAGCATAGCGCTTTTGCCGTGGAGCAAATAAATATCGCTATCGAAGCTTTGGAGCGGGAAATTGATGAATCTGGCGTAAACCTCGAAAAAATTCCTGTAGTACAGTTTCTTCATGTAAAGGCCATTCTGAAAGATAATCTTTCTAGGTATTGTCAAGTGCAACGAGAGTTGGACCTTCTCAATACTTATGCAACCCGGATCAATGCCCTTAGAAAAGAGCTTATCAAAACGGAGATCCGAATCCGACAGAAGAATAAGCTTTTCCAGAGGCTATCTATTGCGGGGGATCGCGTTTTTCCTCGACGCAAGGAGTTGATCAAAGAGATTAGCACTCTTTTTATAGAGGACGTGGATGCCTTTATCGCAGATCGTCTTCCTGCTGCCAAGCAAAATAAGTCGTTGTATCCATATCGTGAAGAGGTCAAGGCTTTGCAAGGTTTCGCAAAAGACCTCACGATTAATACACATGCTTTTTCCCAAGCTCGTTTGAAGCTGAGTAAATACTGGGACAGTCTTAAAGAGGAGGAAAAAGAACGTAAGAAGACACAAAGTCAGCAAAAGCAGTTTTATCAAAAGAATGCTGAAGCTGTAAGACAAAAGATTGCCGAATTTAACGAGTCTTTAAAGCAAAGCAAATTATCCATTGACGATGCTCAGAAGCAGTTAAAAGAAATTTCGAACTTTATGCGAACTCTTGAACTAGGGCGAGACGAATTGCGCACTTTACGAGAAGAGCTTAATGCCGCACAGAAACCCGTAAGGGAGAGAGTCAAAGAGGAGGAAAAGAAGCGTCGAGAGCAGATATTGGAAAAAGAAAAAGAGAAACAGAAAAAGATCAAAGATATTAAGGATCGGATTACTACTGTTCGTGATACCCTTTCAAAAGAAGAGTCGAGCGCGTTGAAGGAAAGTCTGAAGCAGTTACAGCAGGAAGTAAAGGAGCTAGGGATTACCAATTACGAGAGAAGTAATCTCCAGCGACAGTTGACCCCTATTCACGACGCCATTGCTGAGAAAGAAGAGGATGAGTTGCTCATACTTTCAGATGGTCATACAGAAGCTTATAAACAGCTGGAGGAAGTTCTGCAGTCTAGAAAGGAACGCCGGAATGAAATTAAAGAACTGATCGCAAAATATCGAAAAGCGTGTGGGAGTTCTGGTTTGGATTTTGAGCAATCCATGTATTTTAACGAACAGCTCAATGTTGAAAAAATGCGTCTTGAGAAGATCAATGCTAACATTAGTCTGGTCGAATCAAAAATTTCTGAGCTGAAAAGCAAACGAAAGAAAAAGGATTAGCCTCGAAGGGGTAAGCACTCTGAAGCCATCACAGATCATCATATTCGATCTCGATCACACACTTTTCAAAGTCAATAGCAGTTTCCGGTT
>JAAKFP010000331.1 GCA_011065005.1 Chlamydiota bacterium
GCCAGATCAACAAAAGCCTTAAAACGGCGTATTGATGGCATCTCTTCCAACCCAGAGCCATACAACATCGTTCGCAAAATTTCGATTTTCGCCGTGACTTCTTTCGAAGGAGAGGTCTTTGTTACGGAAATGGAGTGTTCTGACTGGCCGACTTGTTTATATAGTTCTTTGAGAGCTCTTTGAATTCTAGTGATAGAGTCTTTTTTATCTGCGCTATTGAGTTGCTGAATATCCCGACCAAAAGCTTCTGCTTTTTTGACAAGACCTTCCTTTTGGGGTATTAGCTTATCTTGTGGGAGCTTTGCAATTTCATTAACAAAGCCCTGAATAGCTTCAAACTTATCAAAATCGAAACTCATAACAGCACCTATTATTAAAAAATTGTGATGAGTCTTATAAACTCTCCTTATTTAATGTTTTGAACACGTTCGCTTACGCCTATTTAACAAAAATGGGAAGCCCTTTCTTCCTTGCATAAGCGAAGATTTGTTCCAACTCGGGTGGTTGAGATCCTTCTATCATTTTTCTACTAAGCAAAAGACCTATTGGATAAGCGCCTCCCCTTTGGCCACCACTTGCTTCAAGATCAAGGTTAATCTCATTCCAATCAAATCCAGCATCTGATAAGGCTTTATGGGTTTGAAGCGCAGCCTCCTGAGGACCCATTAGCCTCTCTGGCGCTGAACTAAAAAACTTCCACGTTCTATCAGGGCGTCGTCCCGTTTCTCGGGGCAAGGCTCTTAGCCCCTCTTCCAAAGTCCTTAACTTTTGCAGAATGTCATACTTTTCAGAGGGATCGTCTTCTCCAAAAAGAGTGGTAAAAACTTCTTTCCTCAGAGCAAGGTTTTCATCACCTTCTAATTTCTCCTCCCTTTCTGTTATCCAATCAATGAGATTAGAAATTTGAAGCCTCGAACGATTTAGGATATGACTCTCTTTCTCCATTTTTTTCTGCAACTTATCTACACCCCCTTCAAATCCACTATCGAACCACATATTTTTTTCATTCCCATCTAACAGATCAATGAGGTTGCCCCTTTCGTTGTTAGGGCATGCCTTTTCAGACAACTCCAATGTCAGTTTTCTGACCTCCTCTAGACTCAAAGGTTTTTCCTTGTGACGTAAAACAGCAATGGCACGCTTAACATCTGATGTTTTTTGTGCATCCGGCAGAGATTCCAACCTATCACAGAACTTTTCTCGGGCATAAAAGACTTGTAAACGATGACGCACCTCCCGGTAGGCTTCAACAAATTCTCCGAATTCTTCCGCCTCTTGACGTAAGTCCATATTTCGGAGGACTTGACGTTTCTGCATAAACTTGCCAGCATCGTCTAAGATTCCGTCCTCTTGAATTAGGCTCTCAAAAACCCTGTCGGGTTGGGCGTTCTTTATCATCCGAAGAACTTCGGGGGTGTTTAACGTTTGGTACCAATCAGAGGCACCCTTAGCGTCACCTATTCTTTCCTTTAGTTTTTGTATTTCACCCCTTAAATTTTCCTTAAATTCTTTAGGGTCCTCGGTGTCCAAATCGGAAGAGATGAACTCTAGACCATGTTGAAGTGACGTAGTACTCCAGGCATGTGTAATCGCAAGAACGTTTTCAAAGTATTTTTTCAGCTGGATCATGTGGAGTTTTTCTAATGCCTCTTGTTGCCTCTTCGAGAGGATCCTTTGGGAGGGATCTATTTCCCCTTGCAGTTTAGACAACAATTCTAATTGATCTAATAGTTGATCATCCCATTCATCTTCCGCGGTCACCCTCTCTAGCAGAGCAAGTGTTTCTTGCAAACAGTTACAATACCAATCGTAATCCAGAGCATTCTTGAGTTCCTGGAACCTGGCTGGCTCTAAGACCCTGCTCAGTTGTTGAAACAACACCCGTTCTAACACACTTTTCTGTCCCTCAAATGAAAGTTGACTGAACGTTTTTTCAGGGGTGTCATATGTGTTTTTTGTAAGCCGAAGATCTGTAAAGGAGGTTTCAAGCTCCTCCCACCTGAAATCGCTTTTGAAGGAAGATAACAGCTCCTGAGTTTTGTACTCAGAAACGGCCTGTTTTTTACTTAAATAACTGTTTTGAGCTATCTTTTTTTTCTCATCTGGGAGCGTCGCCATCTGAATCGTTAAGCGATTGAAACGGTCAATGTCGGTGGAAACAGGGTCTGTTGTTGGCTCTTCACCGAAAAGGTGAGGCAGACACACGCCAACAAATGCGCGGTGCGCTGAATCAATCTCTCCAGTGAGACGAATATTGCGTCTCGCCAAGTCGTACCATTCTGTCCTTTGCCAGTTTTTATCCTCACTAAAACGGGGTGAGCGGAGATCTCTCTCTTGTGCATGGACAATAGTGTCTGGATTAATATGCATCATCAAAAAAAGACGCTCTTCTTCCTTGAAAAATCCAGTATCCTCGGTTATTGCTGAAGTGCAGAGAGTCTCATAGTACTCACTTTCAAGAAGCTGATCAGCAAACCCAGTTATTCCTGAAGGTGTATCGGCACATCCGAAAAACAAATACGACTCAGGAGCCGACCAAACAGTAAAGGTATCGCTCCCAACTGTTTCTTCGCGCGCCTTCAACCCAGCAGACTCCCATTGTTCTACTTTTTCTTTTAAATGGACTAAGCGCTCTTCTTTCTTTTGACGCGCACTTTTGTCAAGCCCAGTTCCCTGAAGTTTCGCCTCGAGAGTCGCTATTTCCTCGGAATAGCCTGTTGCATCAACAATTGATTCGGCTCGAGAGTTAGCCAGATCAACAAAAGCCTTAAAACGGCGTATTGATGGCATCTCTTCCAACCCAGAGCCATACAACATCGTTCGCAAAATTTCGATTTTCGCCGTGACT
>JAAKFP010000332.1 GCA_011065005.1 Chlamydiota bacterium
GTCGGATATATTCAGCCATGATGATGACCGCTAGCTTCAGCCTTGAATAGGAAAGGATCCCTGAGCGCATATCTGCACATGCTGGACCATTCTTCATCCTTTCACAATTATGCAGAAAAACTTCAGGAATGGTGTCACCATGAGCGATCTGTGTTTTGAATCGGGGACCGCTATACTTCCACTTAGAAATATCTTTTTGTTCCTCTTCGACCTTCACTTCGACTTTGATTTTTTTTGAAGCGATCCCCATAACACGTTTTACCGTGGTTAATTCTGCTGCGGGTACCGGTCCAGTGTCAAATTTGTCTTGAATAAAAGCAGCCAATTCCGAAGTGTCTAATGAGTCTAACCCCAGATCTGTTGCCAATGACATCTCTGGCTTAATTGTTGAAGAATCTAACTCTGTAAGCTCTGTTAATTTTTCGAGAACCCTTTTTTGTACATCTTCTTTAATATCTTCAAGCTTGACGACCTCTTCCTTGATCTCCTTGGGCTTATACACCTCCGGAAGCTGTTCACTCCAGATGCTATAGGAAACCAAGACTAACGAATCTCCAGGGTATTCCCCTTCCTGCTCGGTTAGTCCATCTGGTTGGTTGTACCAATTTTCCAGCCATCGATTCATTTCCCTTCTACCGGCCTGATACGGAAAATCTTCTGGCGCCGGAACAAATTCAATGATCACTTCTCTTCGGGGAGTAAAAAAGAGCAAATTTTTTAAAGCAATTAACACTCCGTTCCATATCGTACCGTATAATGGAGGTACCTTGCCAGTAAGAGCTCTAGAGAAACTACTTCCCCATAGCCCCTTCATCCTCACCAGAATAACATTTGCTTCCGGAGTATTTTTGATCACTTCTTGTGTTGCGGAGGCTCCACCAAGATCTTCCAAGGCAGTGTTTTTCAAGCGACCTGCAGGATAGAGCAAGAAATTCTCCCCGCGCTTCAATCCTTTAACGATCTCATGGAGGACCATCTCATTCCGCTTACGCTTCATTTTATTTGTGGACGTTTCAAAGTCTGGAACGGGAAGGGCATTTAGAAACTTCATGACACTATGGACGATGGGAAGGAAATACATGTATTCGACAATCAAAGGTCTAATGGGAAATTTCGACCAAACACCTAAACATAACAAGCAGGGATCGACTAATAACGCGGAGTGGTTAGGAAGAAAAAGAACCCCTCCCGGTTTATTCAGTTTTTCAGGGGTCAGGTTCTCAAGTCCTTTAAGAATAACCCGATATCGAAACATCAAAGCAATTTTTAGAAAATAGTAGATCAGAAATTCGACAATCTTACTCACAGATGCTCCCTTTCAAAAACCGATTTTTTTTTAACATACTTCATTCTGAGAAAAACCCCTAAAATTTACAAGGGAAATAGCATGTCTTTAGCCGGTAACCGTTCAGGCCTCGATTCAATCACCGCGAAGATCGCGAAGAAATTAGGGTGTTTTCCTTAGCGTCTTTGCGTTTAATTTTATTTCTTAAGCTAACACCATTGTCTGAACGCTTACTTTAGCCGAAATAATAAAGAAAAAATATTTTACACAAAATCTGCCGATCTGATATTTTAAGTGCGATTTTTGCTAAGAAACAGGTGACACCACGAAATCAGGAGGTTGAGCTATGGTTTTGACTGAAAAGGAATGCCCGTTACCCGTAGAAATGAAAGATAGTGCTTTCCAATTGAAGGGCTGTGTCGATAGAATTAATGAGCTCTTTTCCAAAAACTTTGTCAACAATGCAAACTTCAAAATTGAAGTTATTAAAGAATTCTTCCTTTGCTTGAGGGTTTTCACTCGCTATTACCTATCTTAATCGACTCAACAAACTGATACAACATTGAACGAAGATACAGTTATTCCTAACAGAACGATTGATGTTCGACTTTCCTTCTTGAAGGTTCTCCTCCGCAAGCAATACTTCCTCCCCCCAGAAAAAGGGGCCTGGACATGGTGGATTGGCCCACTTCTTATAGGGATAGCTGCGGCGGCGAATGTCAATATAGACCTCCTTCCTCTCTCTATCGCGGCACTGCTTAGCTTCCTCCTTCGACAGCCGCTAACGCTTCTTGTGATGACACTATCCAAAGGCCGCAACTCTCGCAATCTGTTTCCAGCGGCTGCCTGGCTTTCGATCTATAGCTTTCTTTTAGTCATCTGTGTTGGTTTTCTTTTGATCAGAGGAAATACATGGATTCTATGGCTTGCTACTTTGGTCTTGCCGATTATTCTTTGGCACCAAAGGCTGGTAGTGCGTGGTGAAAAACGGCATCAACCCGTGCTCGATCAAGCTGTTGCTGCCATTTCCTCATTGATGGCTCCTGCCGCCTACTAGGCTTGCCAGGGCACAGAACTAGCAACACCGTGGCTGTTATGGCTATTGACCTGGTTGCAGACCTCTGCCTCCATCGTGCATATGTTTGTTCGTCTGGAACAAAGGCTGCTAAAGCAAATGCCACCAGTGAAAAAGAGATGGAGCATGGGGCTGTTTCCTCTTATTTTTCACAGTAGCAATTTCCTTCTAAGCATCTGGATGGTCAAAATGGGTTTTGTACCGACGAATGTAGTGGCAGCATTTAGCGTTCCTTTAGCTGAGGGGGTCGTTTCTATTATTCACCCTCCTATAAGAACTACACCACGACAGCTGGGAATGCGTCAACTTGGCGTCAACAGCCTCTTTATCCTGCTGATGGTGTTGTGAGCTCGGTGGTGATTAATGCAACAACGCCATGGATCTGTGAGAGTTCCTCTAAAAATAGAACTCGGTACTTTTCTTTGACCTGGTTTGAAAGGTCTTGATAGTATTCGATCCCTTCCAATAAGTGATCT
>JAAKFP010000333.1 GCA_011065005.1 Chlamydiota bacterium
CCTCCTGTTGAGCATGTCGAAGGAGGGGGAGTGGATCAAGATGGAAAGCTGGTGACATCGCCTATGGTTGGAACTTTTTATGCCTCACCGGGTCCTGATGAGCCATCTTTCGTTAACGTGGGTGACAAAGTTGAAGAGGACACCATAGTCTGTATTGTTGAAGCGATGAAGGTGATGAACGAAGTAAAAGCCGGTGTAGAAGGAACCATTCAGGAAATGTTTATGGAGACCGGTCACCCTGTGGAATTTGGATCAAAACTCTTTAAAATTTCATAATGTAATTTTCTATGCATAAAGTACTCATTGCCAATCGAGGTGAAATTGCCGTACGAATCATTCGCGCCTGCCATGACCTGGGGTTGCAAACTGTTGCCGTATATTCCGAAGCTGATGCTGAAGCTCTCCATGTTTTGCATGCTGATGAAGCGATTTGCATCGGGGAGGCTCCGGCTAATCGATCCTATCTCAAAATCCCCAATATCCTCTCAGCTTGTGAGGTGACCGGTGCCGATGCTATTCATCCCGGTTACGGCTTTCTAAGTGAAAATCCAAATTTTGCTTCGATCTGTGAGAGTTGTGGTTTAGAATTTATAGGTCCCTCTCCAAGTATCATCACACTTCTGGGTGATAAAGCCCGAGCAAAGGCGGTGGCAAGGAAGGCCGGTTGTCCAGTAATACCTGGCCCGCCGGGTGTTGTAGCAGATTTACAGGAAGCTCTGGAGCAGGTTAAAAAAATTGGATTTCCCGTCTTCATTAAAGCTGTCGCGGGCGGGGGAGGAAAAGGAATACGCATATCACATAGCGAGAAGGAATTTAAAAGACAATTTGCCGCAGCTCGTGCGGAAGCGGAGGTTAGCTTTGGCAATCCTGATGTTTATCTCGAAAAGATGATCATGAATCCACGTCATATTGAAGTGCAGGTCGTAGGAGATAAGCATAGGTATTACGTGCATTTGGGGGAGAGAGATTGCACCATACAGCGTCGGAGGCAGAAGCTCATCGAGGAGACTCCTAGTCCGTATATCAGCTCCAAGCTCCAAAAAAAAATGGGACAGGCAGCTCTCAACGTCGTTAAAGAGGCAGGTTACAATTCTGTAGGCACTGTGGAGTTTCTTGTCGATCAGGATCATAACTTTTATTTTATGGAAGTGAATACCAGGATTCAAGTTGAACATACTGTTACCGAAGAGCTAACAGGAGTAGATCTTGTTCAGGAGCAGCTAAAGATAGCGATGGGTGACAAGTTGCATTATAGACAGCGGGATATCACTTTTGATGGACATGTGATCCAGTTTCGTATCAATGCTGAGAATCCTGAAAATAATTTTTCTCCTTCTCCGGGGCGCTTGGATTATTATCTGCCTCCGGGTGGACCCCATGTCCGAGTTGACAGTGCGTGTTACTCGGGGTATAACATTCCTCCCAACTATGATTCCATGATTGCTAAGTTGATTGTCCACGGTGAAAATCGTGAAGAAGCCATAAATATTGGAAAGAGGGCTCTCCGAGAGTTTCATATTGGAGGCGTCCATACCACTATTCCTTTTCATCTCTATATGTTGGAAGATAAAAATTTCCTCAGCGGAAATTACGATCTTGACTACATCGATAAACTTATCTCTGAAGGTTGCACCTTCCGGGTATAAAGGGTTTTCTTTTCTTCGTAGAAAATTAACACAAGCTTTATACTATCTTAACTTTGATTCGACATTGTGACGTCGTTTTTTAGAACAAGCTGTATCTCGACTTTGCAAAGTCGAGCATAGGGCAAGTTCTCTGGATTTTAGAAAACATTAATATTTTTATGGAAAAAGGAAAGAATCTCATGAATAAGCAAAAATTTCTAACAATTTTTTCAAAGACCCTCCTAGGGATAATTTTTATCACAGGTTCGGTTGTAGCCGCGGAAGGTGAAGAGAAGACCGAACAGAAGCATATAGGCGTTGGTGAGCGTGAAATGAAGCATATCGAACGGGTTCAGCTTCAGGAAAAGAGAGCTTACCTCGCTAGAAGGGCTGAGGGAGAAACAGCTATCTCTGATGAAGAGGAAGTAGAACTTTCTCCTGAAGAGCTGCAAGAACTCACACTTCTCAGTGATGGAGAAGAGGATCAGGTGCCCGACGCACCTTACAACCTCGTCAAAAAAGGAGTCAATGCGACGACTTACTATACAACACACGAGGGAGCATTTCACAATCCTTTAGCTGTGTCGCTCCTTGGAGATACAGTTGAACTAGAAGATGGTTCCATTTGGGCAGTGAATTCTAGTGATAGATACAAAACTCTTGATTGGATGACCGGTGATACCATTATCGTCACACCAAATCATAGTTGGTTTTCTTCGTATGATTACTGTTTCATCAACATAAATACCGGTGTCCATGTGAAAGTAAACCTATCCTTAGGTCCTATTTACAACGGCATCTTCACCCACTGGATTCTTGCTATCGATTACGGTCATAGAGAGATCTGTTTGGAAGATGGATCTGTTTGGGAGATCTCTACCTTCGACGGCTCTGTCGTGGATAACTGGCTGCCAAACGATACCGTGATCATTGGTATCAATGATGGCTGGTTTACTGGCGGTAATCCAAACATCCTAATCAACGTGAACATGAACAACTATGCAATGGGAAAATGTATTTTCTAATTGTTTAGTGGATATTGAATTACAAAATTTCCGGGGTGTCACCATGTGGCATCTCGGAAGATTTAGGAGGCTAGAAGAAATAACCTTTACATTTAGGCTGTTATAGCTCTTCAGTTGCGAGGCGCAAATCTGCAGTCAACTTATTAGTTTCCAAAGATTTGCAACAAAGCAAGTGAAGATGATA
>JAAKFP010000334.1 GCA_011065005.1 Chlamydiota bacterium
TGCAAGCGCCCTGCTTTAGAGGTTTGAAAAAAAAGACCCAAGCTCATGTATTTGAAGATTTGCAGGCAGAAAGGCTCATGCAGACAGCAAAAATAAGCAGAGATGAACTTGACTTGAAGAATTATGGCTTTGCTTCTCAGGCGATGACAGAAAGCAAAGGTGAGCTCTATAATACCCAAGAGCATCAGCAGTTTTACGCTAGTGTTTGCGATGTAAAACGAGAATATCTGTAGACACCGGATTTTTAAGCTCAGATACAACCAACATTAACATGGTAAATTAAGAGAGGAAAAGATCTATGAGTCATGCACTATCTTCAGCAGCGGGTTACCTGGCTTCCTTTTGGAAGGCAGAGCCTTCCAAAACAGTCCATGCCTTCTCCAAGCAAGGCGATCCCTGTCTGTTAACAACCACCCAATTGGCTACAAGAGCGTTGAATCAGCAGATCAGTGATCTGTTACCTGGTTGCAGTCTATGCAAAGCAACGCTTAGAGAGACTAAGCAAGGAGAACGTTCCTTTCACGCAGAGTCAGGAGAAACCATAGTTTTTTCTGACGAAAAGGCATTGGATCAATGGCTCGCGGATAAAAGTTTGGTCGATATCTGGCAGATCGAAGATAGGCGTGCAGAAAGAACTGGAGTTTTTTACAAACTCCAAAGAGTCGATGCGTATGGATACAACACTTTTGAAACAAGAGATGCGCTCTTTAATCAGCTAAGAGAAGATTATGGGGTATTTTGGAAACTTGAAGATCACGGGACAAATCAAACCTCATACATTCATTATAAGCCAGGAATCTTTGGTAATCGCTATGTCGATGTCAACCATGAAGATGTAAGTTCTGTAGCCAATAACTTGAAGCTCGAGAATCCTCATCTACCCGTCTCTACCTCTCACGCCTCGAACCAAACTTCTTGGGGAAAAAGTGTCGTAGCTTATCTTCTTGGAGGTTTGCTCATATCATCTGGTCGCTCCTGGAGTCAGAGTTTCAATCAGAATTCAGTAGCTGTCGTATTAGGTCCCGCGGCAATTAAGACAGCCTCTACTTTTGCTGCAATAGCTGCAGTGAGCAGGCAACAGGGTGGAGCTCTTCCAGGGGCGTTGCTCGCAGGAATAATGTTTCTGCCAGAGTCGGTGAGGGGACAGGCCGTGTGTCCCCAATTGGTGGGAAGTTATAATACGCCTGACTCTGCTCGAGACGTTGTTGTTTCTGGCAATTATGCCTATGTGGCGGACGGAGGTCAGAGTTCAGGTCTTCAGATCATCGATGTGTCCAATATAACCAATCCCACGTTTGCAGGCTTTTATGATACGCCGGGCATTTCTTTCCACGTCGCCTTTTTTGGGAACTATGCCTACATGGCGGATTGGACTTCAGGTCTTCAGATCATCGATGTGAGCAATGTAACCAATCCGACGCTTACAGCTTTTTATGATACTCCTGACGTTGCACGAAATATCGTCCTTTCCGGCAATTATGCCTATGTAGCTGATGGAGGCTCAGGCCTTCTGATCATCGATGTAAGCAATGCGACCAACCCCACGCTTGCTGGGTCCTATAATACGCCTGACCATGCTTTTGCTGTCGTTGTTTCCGGCAATTATGCCTATATGGCGAATGGGTTGTCTGGCCTTCTGATTATCGATATAAGCAATGTAGCCAATCCCACGTTTGCAGGTTCCTATAATACACCAGACTCTGCTCGAGCCGTCGTTGTTTCCGGCAATTATGCCTATGTGGCGGATAGGACTTCTGGCCTTCAGATCATTGATGTAAGCAATGCAACCAACCCCACTCTTTTGGGCTCCTATAACACACCTGGCAATGCAGTGGATATAGACGTTTCCGGTAATTATGCCTATATAGCAGGTTATGATGCGGGGGGGGTTCAGATCATCGATGTGAGCAACGCAGCCAATCCGACGTTTGCAGGCTCTTATAATAATATGTCTAGCCGGGTTAATGGTGTTGTTGTTTCCGGCAATTATGCCTATGTAGCAAATTTTGGCTCAGGCCTTGTGATCCTTGATGTTAGCATACCTTGTCCTACAACTAGCAGTAGTTCAACTGGCACTACAAGTTTCTTGGCGTCCACTTTGCAATCTACGACTACCCTCTTTTCTCTTTCTGCCGATTCTACGAAGACAACAACTCCTGTCTTCATATCCACGACGGGGATTTCTTCTGATACCTCCTCTTTTCTATGGATTGTGGGCCTAGCCGCTGGAGGAGTACTCTGTTTTGGCCTAACCGGAGGCACAGCCCTTATCCTTCGCAGACGAAGAGGCTCCAAAGCTCATGATAGCTTTGTGATGGAACCTGTGGTGAGAAGAGCCCACAAAGAAATTGGCAGGCAGTACTACCAACTGAGCAAAATTTCAAAAGGGGAAGCTCGAGAGGTCTATGAACAAACAGGTCATTTGATTGTCTTCCCTGAAGGCAAGAAAAAAATCAAATGTTTCCTCGGGAAAGGAAACTTTGGAACGATTAAAGTGGCTCAACGGATAGAAGATCAGGAATACGTCGCTTCTAAAAAAGTGCAAGGCGAAGAAAGTATAAGAAAATCAGAAAAAGAAGCAGATATGCAAAAAGAAGCGGCAGGAGAGAATGTTCTTCCGATTTACAACACAATTCGATTAGAAGAGGCACTTTACCATTTCATGCCACTGGCGGGCTTTGGAAACGGAAAAGAAATTCAAAGCCATTTATCCGCATTGAATAACCCCATGCTTACCACAGAAATTCTCAAGTTTGTGACCCGAGATATTTTAACGGGACTCAAAACTATTCATGACAAAGGGATCTATCATCTGGACATAAAACCG
>JAAKFP010000335.1 GCA_011065005.1 Chlamydiota bacterium
ATACGCAAAAGAGGAGATTTCAATTTTATCGAAAACATCTCAATTTTTTAGGTGATGTTTTTAAAAATTAAACAGAAATCTAGGAAAATAGCTCAAAAATTCGGGGTTTTCTGTCAGGCACTAATTACGGATACACTTCTCCCAGCTCAAGAGAAACCAGTTTATAACCCCCATCTTGAATCATAAAGCGCCAGCTGTCAAGAGACAATGTCTCACCTATTTCTTCATCGAAAACTATAGGGGTGTACATATAACACATGACACTTTCTTGAGGAAGAGCTGGATCAGGAGATAAAAGTGTTTCTTTATGAAAAAAATGATGTACATATTTATCTTCAGTAGTGAGTCGTATGACTTGCCGTACTCCTAGTGGTAGGTCTGAAAAAGCAATACAAGTTTCTGAGGAAAGAGTGTTACCCGTTAATTTTTCACTTACAGTCTTTCTTTCCCTGCTATCAATTGGTCTTCTTTTATCTACACATAGTTCTTCTGGTACAACTTTCTTATTATCTTCCACGTCATAATTCTCACCCGCAACCAAAAAACTGACGATCAAGCTAAATGTTAAAAATACTGGAAAGAGCTGTTTAATGTCTTTCATATTGACTCCAATGTTCAGCATAATATTTTGCTCTTACTAAAGTATCGCTCGCATAATCACCACCAGTAGTTCCCTTGTCACTATTAGGATAACGTCTTCCTCTTCCACCATTGTAACGACTTATTGCTGTTGCTAGTTGCTCTTCAGGGGATGCATTGGGATATTTTTCTCGTACCTGTTGCAGCTTTCTTACAAGGACTTCACCACCCCATCTTATCCATTTTATACTAGAAGGATCAAGAGAATTCTTTCCTCGATGCTTTTGTAGTTCTTCAAGAATTTCTTTAGGAACATCGCCTGTATTGACGTCAATTTGTAAAATGCCAAATCCGTGAAAACTCGGTTTAGCTTCACCTTTTCTTCTTGAAAAATCCCCCCATCCGTCGTTTAGGGATGCTCCTAGGTTACTTTCTCGAGAGCCGATGCCTGCAAGTAACGCTGGAGAAATATTAATAATCCAGCCAATGGTATTAAAATTGTTTTGCAAATCATGTAGTTTTAATCGTTTCTCACGATATTGTGCGTCAGATCTGGAACTTTTGATTCCCCCATTTGTTTTCCCTTGAGGTTTTGGCTGTAATTTGCTGAATGACTCCAAGAAACTCTCGTTTAGCTTTTTAACTGCTTGTTTTTTCTCCTTTCCAGAAAGAGCCTTCCACTCATTATACTTAGATTCAAATTCTTTGTTGTCCATTTAGCTTACCTCATGATTTCATTTTTTTCTTACACAATATTGTAGTAGAGCCTTCTGTGTAAATCAACATTTTTTTTGACACTGTAGGGGCAATTTCCAAATAGCCTCCATGTTGTCTCCTTAAAGTTTTTCACGCACTTTTTTGATAAATTGTCGAACATTATAGGAAATGCTAGGTGTATATCCTGCCAAATTATTTTTGATAGCCTCTTCTAAATACTTTTTAAACCGAATTATCCGAAAATTGACTGTCCCGTCGGGATGCAGGGTAACATGAGCCGTTTCCGAAGTTCCTTCAATCTTGTGTTGCAAAACTTCATCTTTCCCAGTATTACCCGAGTTTCTATAAACCACATAATTAATAATATCAGAATCTTTTCTGTATAGTTCTTCAACTATTGGTCTTTCTTCCATAATAATCTCCTTGTAATTTCATAAGTTGTTATAGAGCAAGCAATTGCCACGTTCATGGATGAGCAATGCCCTAACATTGGAATATACACAATTTTATCTGATACATCTAAAAGCTCTTGGCTGACACCTGCATTCTCGGAACCTAAGATCAGGCATATTTTCTCGTGGTTAGCGACAGATAATTCCCTGATATCAATACTTGCTGAGGTGATTTCAAGACTAATGATTGTATAGCCTTTAGATTTGAGTTTTTGGATCAGAGAAAATGGGTCTTTCTCATAGGAAAAAGGGACATATTTTTCAGTCGCCCTTGAGGTTTTCCGAATTTTGCTATTCGGGGGGACAGGGGAAGAGCCGGACAAATAAATTTTTTCAACACTGAGTGCATCCGCTAAACGGAACAAACTTCCAATATTCATAGGGACGTCAATATTGTGCGCGAGAAATGAAAGGGGATACTTTTTAGAGCTGGGAGAATGGTGATGATGATCCAACTGTACACTTTTCATTTCACTGACCTCAAAGGAAGTATGGCTTTGCCGCAAAACCGAAATAGGACTCTAACATAGAGTATTTTTAAATTTCAACCTAAAAAATGCAGTTGAAAATAATCTATAAGTGCAAGATTTTGGTTCATAACTACTTACAATGGAGGATCACATTCCCATTATGTGCTGATAAGGTAATATTTAAATTAGTTAGTGCCTGGCAGAAAACCCCGAATTTTGAACTATTTGTTTGCAAGCTTGTGGCTTTTCTTAAGAAAAAAATGCAACAAATTTCTCATTTCAGGAATATTGCAGCAATCTACGCACAGATACTAAAAAACTTGGAAAAATCTATCGTTTCAGAGCACACCTGACCGTCGTCGTTGATGTTACAGCAAAGGGTTGAAAAAAGATCTTTTGTTCTAAGCAACGCGTCTATATTTTTTTCGATTTTTACACCATATACGTTGTTCCCGTTTTATTAGAATAGAACCAATTTTCTGAATGTTCCTGTTCTGGCAATAACGAAATGTCCCCATCCGGAGCAATTTCCAAACGTCCCCTTTTGAATAAAACAAGCCTTCTGAGCCAGGATAAATAACATCTGGTTACTGAACGCTTGAGGGAGCA
>JAAKFP010000336.1 GCA_011065005.1 Chlamydiota bacterium
ATTTTGATGATTCACACCCAGGGCGCTGCCACTGGGCTGTTGCACTTTTAGCCTTTCAGGCTAATAAAACAGTGCTGAAATCTACTTTTCAATGGGAAAAGCAGTATTTATGGGTAAAAGGCACAGCTAGCCCCGACCTACGTGTCTCTGTCGCAAGCTCCCTCGCACTAGGACGGGACTAGCTCACTTGGTCCATATCTATTCAGATGAAAAGGGAATATTCTCGCAAACGAGCGATCCAAAGGAAACATCTGCAGGGACATGAATTTTTTCATAGAGCCGCTTGAAGAACTTGGGTGTTTTATCCTTAGTTCCCTTTTCTATGGCAACGGGGATAATAGGTGTGGCAGTGCCCTCAATAATATCCTGAAAATGATAGGATCGATTTAGCTTCCCCATTTCAGCGCAAATATCTGGGTTTTCCACAAAGATGCAAACAGAGATACCCCTCAAAAGGGTATTTTTAATTTCCGATAAACATTCCGTATTATTCTCTAATGGTTCGATCGAAGGGATGTAAACAGCGCGAACCATTTTGTAAAGAACCTTTAGCCACTTTGTGTGGTCTTGTTCCTGTTCGATAAAAAAGCGCATCCGCCTTCGTTGGGCACCTAGCATTAAAAGAGTATCATTCCAAGCTGTATGGGTACATATATAGATCGCCGGGGTATCTGGAATGTTTTCTTCACCAAAATATGTTGTGCGGAAGTGTAATTTAGATAAGATTGTAGCGACAAAACGGCATAAATAATCAAAAAATTGAAAAAGAACAATGATTGTTATCAATAAGGTGATGGTGCCCATGATCGCAAACCCTTTACTGGCGTTAAATCCAAAGACATTTTTATTAAGAAAAACAAGGATCGCGGCGCAAAGGACGCCAAAATAGCTTAAAAAATTTGTCGCAGCAACAACTTGGCCGCGGTAATCATTGGGACTCGCCATTTGGATATAGGAATCGAGAGGAATTTGGTACATTCCTCCAAGCACCCCTTCAATAAAAATGAGAGGGATAATGACCAGAATATATGGTGAAAAGATGTCCATCATATAGCAACACAAAGTGAGGCCTATTCCTGCAAGAGGAACCAAACCAAGTTCAGCGACCCTACCGGAAATTTTTCCGGACAACAAGGATCCCAGACCAATACCAACGGCTGTCAGAAGAAATAGGTATCCTCCTTGAACGTCTGTCAGATGTAGAGATTGAACAGCGTAGAGAATCATATTCATTTGAACGAAAGCGGCCAGAAAAAGAAAGAAGGCAGAACCAAATATGGCTGCTAAAAGAGAGGGAACAGTATAAGCAACTTTTAACGTTTTGTAGATCTCAGAGAGAAAGAGGACGGTGAACCTTTTGTGTGAGCCGGAGGGTGGAGTGTATTCAATACAAAAACTTGTTGCTAGGCCAATAACAGAGAATGATACGCAGAAAATTAAGACAAAAATGTAGTTGCGGCCAGTGATGTCTAAAAAAAATGAAGCAAAAAATGTTCCTATGATAATGGCTAGAAAGGTAAAAGAGGTCAGCAGGCCATTGGCCTTGGTAATTTTGTCCTCTTCGACAAGTTCTGGGATAATGCCGTATTTCGATGGCCCAAAGATAGCGCTCTGCATCGCCAACAAAAACAAAACACAGTAGGATCCCACTTTACTTTCGTAGATAAAAGCAATGATGGCGGCAATCATAATCACCAATTCGAACAGTTTGGTCATTACAATAATATTTCGCTTGCTGAATCGATCGGCCAGAGTGCCTGAGGAAGCAGAAAACAGCAAGAAAGGCAGAACAAAGACCGCCCCAGTTATAGAGAGGTGATTGCTTTCAATTCCATCCAGTCCAATCAGAAAAAAGACGAGAAGTAACTTATAAAAGTTGTCGTTTAGAGCACCAAGAAATTGAGTGATGTTTAAATAGGTATAGGAAGAAAAACGACGGATGAAGAAAGATGTCACATCTCTAGTAAGCAGAGCTTTGAAAGTTTCCATCTAAGCCTTGGGTTTAGATTCATTGAAGCAATCATGCCAGAAAATCCCTTAAAAAACAAGTATTTCCTGGAATATGGGCCTTTCTTGACCCACGCTGTTTACAGGATAACAAGATAAAAAAAAGATTATGAATCAGCCCATTCTCAACAGAATGTCAGAATGTCCCATCTGTAAGCGTTCAGACAATGGTGTTAACTTAAGTTGACACCATTGCGTGAACATGTACAACATGTTTTCATCTAGAGCACATTTCTATAAAAAACTTGATTAAAAAATTAAAAGTATCTTATAATTAATGCTTTAAATATTAAAACTATAATAGAAGGGGTTTGTAAAATGGAATGTAAACCTAGTTCACCAATAAGTGAAAGTCCGGGTGCACCGCTACCTTCCGGAGCAGAAGAGAGCGAACCAAGCATCAATGATACTCTGCCACCAGAAATGATTAGGAAAATTTTGAAGCGTGTGCCGCTTTCAGGGCGTACTAATGCTAGCTTAGCGTGTAGGCTGTGGAGTGCGACGGTAAGAGCGCTACCTGATCCCACCGATCCCAATTTGAAAGTGTTTGGTCCGGAAGCGTGGGAAGAATATTATGGTCTCGAGGCTGAGGAAGAAATGCCCCCTATCCCGGAGAGAATTCATCGGATCTCCAGGTCTCTTCGTCGTCGTTTAGGAGGTGAAAAGGAAGCGCCGACACTATCCCTCCTATTTATGCCCAAAGGGCTCACCTTAAATAAGCTAAAAAATTTTGTACAAAGAGCTATCAAAGGAAACTCTACCAAATTCGATGATGATTCTCAGCAAAGAATTTTTGATGAATTTGGAGATGTGCCTATT
>JAAKFP010000337.1 GCA_011065005.1 Chlamydiota bacterium
TGGATAAAATGTTACCTATGTGCTTGGATCGGACCTTTGAAGAGCTACTTGTGAACGCTTTGATTCACCGCGATTATTTCGTCAGTGCTCCTATACGGCTGTTCGTCTTTTCTGATAGAATTGAGATTATTAGTCCTGGACATCTTCCCAACAATCTGACCATAGCAAAAATAAGGACTGGTAATTCGAATATCCGCAACCCGATACTTGCCTCATTTATTGCCAAAGGGTTGTTGCCTTATCGGGGACTGGGATCTGGAATTAAGAGAGCGTTGGAAGAGTGGCCGGAGATTGACTTCGTTGAAGACAGAGACGGCTGCCTGTTTACTGTAAATGTGCACAGAAAACCCGTGGGAAATTCGGTGGAAATGCCCTTTTATTCTGAAAAAAGGGACGCTCAAGGAATAGGAGTTGATGTTAAAGGGGCGTTAAAGGGGCGTTTTGATGAGTCTAATTCCTCTTTAAATGTCCCTTTATCTGAGCTTCAGAATCTAATGTTAGTTGAAATAACAGAAAACTCAAAAATTTCTTATTTGGAATTGGTAGAGAAATTAAACAAAGATCGTCGAACGATTGGAAGAAATATCCAGCAATTGAAGGAAATGGGAGTTTTGAGAAGGGTTGGCTCTAAAAAAACAGGGTTCTGGGAGATCATTGAGTAAATATCAATCTTCTGTCACCTTTTGATAACTTTTTTACGTGAAAACTACAGTACAGAATAATATACTCTTTGACATAAATACAAATAGAATGAAAACCAGCAAAGACACTTTAATTAAAAAAGAAAGAGAAAGGGGCCGGAGCTGGGATGTGGGAAAGGGGCCGGAGCTGGGATGTGCGATTCTCTCACTTTTATTTTGATTCTAAATACTCATGGAGATCTTCGTCTGAATAGAAATCAAAATGATAGCCGCCTACTGTGCAAACTGGAACAGACTCTTCCCAAACACTGAGAAGCAATGGATAAGCTTTACGCGCTGGATACCCTTCTAAAATTTCTGCATAATAGTGATGGGCTTCCCAAAGTTCCAAGATTTTATCAACTATAAGGATAAGCTCATCATCTTCAAGCTGCTCAACGGGAGGAAAAACACCCTTGCTAACCCCCAACCGCTCATTCATAGGTTTATCTTCACCAAGTTCAAGCTCTAAAATATGAACCTCAAAACTATCTTCATGATCCTTCCAAGCTTCAAACTCTGGTGGAACGTTCTTCTTTGCAACATCTAAAATTTCTAAAAGTTGATTGGTTTTTTCCTGCACTGGATTACCATCCTTACTTATATTTCATTACGAAAATTGCCTGAAGCCAGAATCGAACTGACGACCTGCGCGTTACGAATGCGCTGCTCTACCATCTGAGCTATTCAGGCTAGAAAGTAAAGGAATTTTACTTCATCTCTATTTTTTCAACAATGGGTTTAGGGGATGAGCAGGAGTTTCCGCTATTAATTTTCCAGACACAAGAAGTATAGAATCCTATCAGGATAGGCACGATGGGTAGGATGAAAGCACAGATGATCATTGATTAGGTTATAATCAATAATCTATGTTTCATCCTTCCCATCTTGTTCATCCTGATCGTTTTCTCTAGTCGCCAAGTATGTCGAAAAAGAGATGGGGGAATTGGGGGGGGGAAGCAGTTTGTATGACAGCATTTCCCCAGGGTAAATTCACATCGTTAAAGGCTCGGGATCAGGAGTTCCCGCTATTATTTTTTTATCCATAAAATACAAACAATTAGCTACTTAAAAATAGCGAGCTTGATTCTTTTTCGTAAAAAATCAACGCGGAAACGCAGAGGCGCAGGGACGCAGGGACGCAGGGACGCAGAGATATAAATTTTATTTCCTCTCAGCATCTACGCGTTGATTGTGTGTCCGGAAAATTAATAGCGGGAACTCCTGGCTCGGGATGGGTAAAATTGATAAATTTGTGAATATTTGTTATAATTAATATAGAAGAGTGTAAGGATTTACAGCTTGAGGCGTCCATTTCTGCATGGTTTTTTGGGTTTTTTTAGTAAAAAATGCAAACTATTCGCTCTTCGCACGATAATTTACTCCCATTTTTTTCAGTTTTAGCTGAAAAATAGGGGAGCATCCCAAAATACCTTCCACAAATTTCTCAACTACAGTAGAAATAATGCAGGGAAAAGAGGCTCCAAGCTAAGAAAAACAAGAGATTTATGGCTAAAGATCGTCCTTCTAACAACATCTTTGATGAGGCAGCAAAAAGGCTAGGCAAGAAAAAGAAAAAAAAGACCACCCCTTCTGCCGCACCTCTCACTGACGCTGAAACCCCTACTCCTGAGCCTGCGATAACTATCGAGGATGAGGAGGCTAAGGAGATGCTCAGAAAAATCCATGAGATGGAAGATGATCTCGACTCAAAAATGGATCACATTTCCCAGCTCAGTGGAATGACGAAAAAGGAGATGCATAAATTCATTGAAAATCCCAATAATTTCTCTTCAGAAAAATGGGGAAAGGCGCAAAAAGATAAAGAGGCTCTCGAGAAAAAGATTTTTGGTGCCATTGGCATAAAGGCAAAAAATAAAATTCTGAAAAAGAAAAAAAAGAAAATCACAAAGGGTCGGCGAGGGAAAACTCTTGGTGCTCGTAAAGGGTGGATGCAGATGTAAAAATGTCTTCTTGACACTTGAGGCACAATCCTAGTAATTTGAGGTTCGAAAATAATCATCCTAGAAAACGCAGTTGAAAATGATCTATAAGTGCAAGATTTTGGTTCATAACCGCTTACAATGGAGGGTCACATTCCCATACGGTGAAGGGGCCCTCCATTGTAAGCGGTTGTGGGC
>JAAKFP010000338.1 GCA_011065005.1 Chlamydiota bacterium
TGAGCCCGAGGGTTACAATCCGAAAAAATCCCGAGACAGAGTCAACATGATTTATGATACTCTCCTTGAAATCTTTGATAAGTCTGAAAGGGAAGGCAAACCACCAAATATTGTCGCTGATGAGATAGCTGAATACAAACTCAAGCAGCAGATTGGAAAACGCACGTCCCCTATAAAGTTCGGCTGAGTCGATGAGCACAAATCAAATTAGACTTAAACTGCTACATATCATAAAATCAACCACAGAGCTCACAGAGAACGCAGAGAGATAAAAAAAAGCAGAAGGCCCTCTGAACCTACGTTTTGATGGGTAGCCGATTTTTATTTTCTTATTTCTCTGTGTTCTCAGTGATCTCTGTGGTTAGATTTTTTCAAACGAAATTGGTAAGATTCATGCATAACGTCGTCGAAGATCTTAAAGAAAAATTTCACAAAGCTTTGCTGTCTGCTTTTCCTGAGCTCGAACAGGATCTAGAACCTATCTCCATTGAAGTCGTTCAGAGCACCAACGACAGGTTTGGGCACTACCAGTGCAACAGTGCCATGAAATTGACCAAAACGTTACAGAAAAATCCTCGACAAATTGCTGAATCTATCCTCAACCATGTAGATCCCTCACCCCAAATAGCAAAGTTGGAGGTTTCTGGGCCCGGGTTTATTAACATCACAATCTCTCCAGACTATATCTCCAACACTGTTCAGGAAATACTGGACGATACACACCTTGGCATTGAAACTCCAAAGCACAAGCAACGGATCATCGTAGAATTTTCTTCACCCAACACTGCCAAAGAGCTCCACGTGGGCCATCTTCGCTCCACAATTATTGGAGATGCACTAGCCAGAGTTTTCGAATTCCTCGGTCAAGACGTATTACGCCTCAACCACATTGGAGACTGGGGTACCTCTTTTGGAATGCTCATCGCCTACTTAAAAGAGGAACACCCAAAGATTTTAACCGGTGAGCAGAACACCGATCTTTCCCTTCTTGTCACCTGGTACAAAGCTTCAAAGAAGCGTTTCGATGAGAATCCAGAATTCAAGAAAAGATCGCAGCTAGAAGTTGTCGCTCTTCAAGGTGGAAATGCTACCTCTCTCAAAGCGTGGAACATCATCTGTGACATCTCTAGGAAAGCGTATCAAGAGATCTACGACCTTCTCGATGTAAAACTTACGGAGAGAGGAGAATCCTTCTATAATCCAATGCTTGCCGATACCATTTCCGATCTCGAATCAAAAGGACTCATTGAAGTCTCCTACGGAGCAAAGTGCATCTTCCAACCCCAATTTAAAAACCGCGATGGCGATCCCATGCCTCTGATGTTGCAAAAGTCCGACGGAGGGTACGGCTATGACACCACAGATATGGCTGCCATGCGACACCGCACCCAAGAGGAAAAAGCGGACCGCATTATTGTCATCACAGATGCAGGGCAAAGCCAGCACTTTCAGATGGTCCACGGCGCTTCGATAAAAGCAGGGTATATCGACCCCGAAACACAGCAGTTCGACCACGTACCCTTTGGTATGGTTCTTGCCCCCGACGGGAAAAAATTCCGTACTCGTTCCGGTGAGACAGAACGCCTTGCAGACCTACTCTATACCGCTATTGACAAAGCCAAAGAGATCATGAAAGAACGCAATCCTACCATGGACACCAAAGAGCGGGAGTCTATCGCTAAAGCATTAGGAATCGGAGCTGTGAAGTATGCTGACCTCTCCTGCCACCGCACCAGCGACTACACATTTAGCTATGATAGAATGCTTCGTTTTGAAGGCAATACCGCGGTCTTTTTGATGTATGCCTACGTCCGTGTGGCAAGCATAAAAAGAAAGATCAGAGCTGACATCGAGGAGGTGAGCAAAAACCACAAAATCCACCTCGAGCACCCCTCAGAGGTTGCTCTGGGCATGCATCTCCTCCAATTTGTTGAGACTTTGGATCAAGTCACTACTGACCTTCTTCCCAATCGCCTCACAGACTACCTCTATGCTCTTGCCGAAAAATTCAACGCTTTCTACCGAGACTGCAAAGTGGAAGGATCCCCGCAGCAAGGCTCCCGGCTCCTTCTTTGTGAAACGGTTGCCCGCACCATGAAACAGGGACTTCATCTTCTGGGCGTCGAAACCGTCGAACGAATGTAGTGGATTATTTCTCTATTGACACTGACGGGAAATGAAATTTCATATGGATAAATATCCCTAAACTCGGTTACATCCTCTGGTGATATTGTGGCACAAAATTTAATGCACCAATTGTCGTTCAGAATTGTATTTTGGGCACAGATTTAACGCCCCAGTCGGGATAGAATCATGGCGCGCGCATTAAATAAGTTCCTTCCCTCACGGGTTGACCTATCAACTCACGTTTCCACAAGCCCCCCTACGATCCCGGACAGTCGGTTTTCCCGAATCCGGTTCTGACCGTGGGTTACTCTTACACACAAGTCTTTCCATTTGATAATAGGGTTAAATGCGAACACTCATATACACCCACTCTCAACTGGTTTACTTATATGCTAGTCTTTCAATGTAAGCTCCTCATGTTTCCACTTGACCTACCCGAAGACGCCCACGCGCCCAGAGGTCCTTTGCCTACAAAAGGTATTATCTTTCATAGGATATGATTTCCTCATACCTAAAAGGACATTACATCCTTTCTCATAGCTCGTACTACCTCATGCGTCAATCCTAAATCCTCCACCAAGTTTCGTTATACTTATCTTGATGGTCTTTGCAGGTTGTTGTCCTCCCTGCTGGTTATAGGACCTTCCCGACGTTATCTCTGCACTCTTTGTATGGTTGTAAG
>JAAKFP010000339.1 GCA_011065005.1 Chlamydiota bacterium
GCTCTTCAGTTGCGAGGCGCAAATCTGCAGTCAACTTATTAGTTTCCAAAGATTTGCAACAAAGCAAGTGAAGATGATAGGACAGCATAAATGTAAAAGTTATTTTTTCTAGCTTCCTAAGCGTTCAGACCCTCGTTTAATAACCGCGAAGAGCGCGAGGGAAGCGAAGAAAACGCGAAGATTACTCTATTGATGTAGAACAAGGAGAAGCTGGTCAAAGATGGTATCAAGCGATTCATTTAGACCAAGCATTACTAATTAATAAAAAAACTTCGCGTATTCTTCGCTTCCTTCGCGATCTTCGCGTTTATTAAGCAGGGGTATAAACGCTTACGTTGGTTCTTTCACAGGTTTTACAAGATAAAAGGATATTAAGGATGAACAAGATAAAAAAATAAGATGTTTATCCTGTCTGTGTTATCCTGTAATATCGTGGTATCGTGTAATGTTGTGGTGTCATGTTGAAAGTCCTCCTTTATCTCATTGCGATCTATTTGATTTTCTTGCTTTTTCTCTACCTGGTACAACGACAGCTGATTTACTTCCCCGAATCATTTGCTCCTTCGCCTGCAGAGGCAGGAGTCCCTGAAATGCAGGTTGTCGAATTGCAGACGAGTGATGGTCTAATTCTAAAGGCTTGGTATCGGAGACCCACGAATCCCCTTCTACCCACTCTTGTCTATTTTCATAGCAATGCAGGTCATATTGGATATCGTGCAGGGATCGTGAAACCATTTCTGAATGAAGGTTATGGGGTGTTGTTGTTGACCTATCGTGGGTATAGTGGTAACCCCGGAAAACCTTACGAAGAGGGATTATATACTGACGCACGCGCTGCAATGGAATTCCTCAAACGAGAAGGTTTCGTGGACCAACGAACGGTACTTTATGGAAATTCAATAGGTGCAGCTGTTGCCATCCAAATAGCCACAGAATACCCTGTGGGTGCAATTGTCTTACAGTCCCCTTTTACTTCTCTTGCTGATGTGGGTCAGTACCATTACCCCCTTTTCCCCGTGAAGTGGTTCGTCAAGGATAAATTCAATTCGATGACAAAAAGGGAGGGAATCGATGTTCCTATTTTTATCCTTCATGGCAATGACGACCGTATTATCCCCCCAATGTTTAGTCGGCAATTGTTTGAGGCGTTGCCGGAACCAAAACATATCGAATATATTCCAAACAGAGGACACAACGATCTTTTCGAACCAGAACTCGTGATCCGCTTCATCAACGAACAAGTGATAGAAAACCAAGAATAGCCGCAATCCCGGATTTCACAGCCTCTTAGGCGTGTATCCAACTTTTGGTCTATGCATTATTCCGGATTATGTCGCTTAGATCGGAGTGGGAAGGTCTTTTTGTTTCTTTCAATTTTTTCCATTCCTTCTCTACTTCATCAAGTGGTCGCTTTGCAATTTCTTTCCCATAAATGAATAACGTTATACGGTTGTTATACTCATATGGCTTTAACTTCATAATTTCATCAGCTTGCTTTTTGAACTTGAACATTCTTACCATGTCTGCAACAAATACTGTGATGTTACCGATGACAGGTATCACCTCAGCTAATCCTCGAGCGATATTTAACCCACCAAGTTTTGCTTCTTCTAGGTGCTTTGCTCTGTTTTTTGAGTCAAAAATTGCGCTTGCTAGATGAACAATGGAGTGCACGATACCAAGCAGTGTACGACCACTACCTGTAATTGTGCTAACCCCAGGAACGTACCCAACCATGTTTAACTTACAAATTCTAATGCTCAAATCGCTTGGGCTTGATGACGTACTGCTTGAGCTTGAACTGCTTGAGCTTGAACTGCTTGGGCTTGGTTTATTTATTGCTACCGTATATATGTCTGGACGGTCTTGTGAGCCCGTCAAAATATTACCTGTTGCTGAAAACATCTGTTTAACCTCCTGAGGTTTATAATTAATAATAACATTATCAAGTTTACGCTTAATTGTGCATAAAAATCGCGTAACCGTTCACCTCTATCTGTTAACCGCGAAGAACGCGAAGGAAGCGAAGGACACGCGAAGATTTTTTTTTAAGATGAAACCCTATCAATATTTGACTTGAATATTTCCTATCAAATAACCTGACATGCATGTCAATTTCGAAAAATGACCAAAAACTAATTCAGGAACTACATGAGGATGTCAAAACTCTTAGAGCCAAAAATGAAGATCAAATTCTTTCATATCTAAAATCAACAGGACTAACAGCCGGGCTTTTGATCAATTTCAAAGAGAAGCTGGTCAAAGATGGTATCAAACGATTTGTTTAGACCAAGCACTGTTAATTAATAAAAAAACTTCGCGTTTTCTTCGCTTCCTTCGCGATCTTCGCAGTTATTAAGCAGGAGTCTGAACGCTTACATTTCCATCAAATTTACAAATGTATGCGCAAAGGGCGATCTTTCAAGTTGACTAAAAAGTATCCTGTAGGATACAATAAAGATATGGAAATAGAGATCGAAATTTACGAAACACGCACTGGAAAATGCCCTTTTGATAGCTGGTTTGAGAGTATTCGAGAGATTCACACTCGAGCAAAGATTTTATCTCGTTTGGATCGCTTGAAACTCGGGAATTTCGGAGACTGCAAATCGCTCAGCGATGGCATATGTGAACTGCGCATTCACTATGGACCAGGCCTGGGGCGTTAAATCTGTGCCCAAAATACAATTCTGAACGACAATTGGTGCATTAAATTTTGTGCCACAATTTTAGAATTTTCTATAGACTAAAAGTTATCTGTAACGTTAAATTATTTATT
>JAAKFP010000034.1 GCA_011065005.1 Chlamydiota bacterium
AGCTCTTCAGTTGCGAGGCGCAAATCTGCAGTCAACTTATTAGTTTCCAAAGATTTGCAACAAAGCAAGTGAAGATGATAGGACAGCATAAATGTAAAAGTTATTTTTTCTAGCTTCCTAAACCGTGCGGGGTATAAATGGTTCAGATGAATATAGGAGGAAGCTAATGGAAGCTGCGTCTACAACACAAACAGCATTTTCACCAACACTCCCAGAGGAACTTTGGGTTGGAATATTTTCATTTCTTCCTGATTTAAGAGAATTGCCCAAAGTTGCTTTGGTTTGTAGACAGTGGCATCGTATGGTCGCAGAAAGTGCTATTTGGAGGAATATTCACTGTCACACATATTCAACGGGGATGGAATGGGTTGGTCCAGCACCAAACGAATGGCGCCGGCAAGCAAGCACAGTTTTTAGTTTTACCAGAAATTATTGGAAAGGGAAAACAGAAGACGCGAATACCTGGGGAACTTTGGGAACTCGACTCTATAAAAATGGCCATATCAATGAAGCAACATCCATTCTCTTTCAAAATAAACTCTTTAAAAAGAACGATGTAGCAAATACTGGACGTTCTTGTAGCTTAGCAAACATCCTCTTAAAATTGCAGCGGTTTGAAGAAGCTCATGATGTTCTCAACCGATTATTTCTCTCTCACCAAAATGTTAAAGCTTTAGCGATCCAAGGAAACATCTATCAAGAAGAAGAGGAGTTTGAAAAAGCCAAACTATCATATAAGGCTTCTATAAACCTTGCCACAGATGATGAATCAACAATAGAAGCAAAATTAGGCCTATTACAGCTTTGGAAAAGTTTAAAGAATGAAGCAAAGTTTAAAAAAACCCAAGAAAAGTTGGGGCACCTTGGAGGAGATTTACCAAACAAAGCCCTCGAAGCTAGATATATTGCCCTTACTTTCAAGCACCTTAGTCATATATCTGCTAAACAAGCCTATGAAGCAAATTTACAACCCGATCATATGGCTTATCTCATTGCTCTTTCCATGCTACATAAGGCAAAGGAAACGGTAAATTACTATCAAGAAAAGTCACTTGATCCTCTCTTTAGATCTTACCCTACTATGAACTCCTTAAATTTAGACTCTATCCAATCTTGGTTTGATAAATCGATAAAATCCAATCCCTATCACATTAAGGTTTTGTTCTCATTTATAAAATTTTTAGAATTTACAATTCAGACTCGCTGTCAAATTGATTCTCTCTTCTCTCAAATCAAATTAAATGAAAAAAGGGAAGAAATGCGGGGAATTTTAATCCAAGTTATTCAGCTCAACCCCAAGCTTGCCAAAGCTTATTATTTGTTGGGAAAAGTTCTCTATCTATTAAAGGACCACAAAGCAAGTCAAAGTTTAGAAAAAGCCCAAGAAATGGGGTATCAAACAAAAGAACTTAATGAATATTTAATGAAAACATATTTAAGCGAAAAACAATTCAATAATGCTGAGAAAGTATATCAGAAAATGCCTCCGTCTGATATAAGTTATGAGCTTAAGTTTCTCTACTGTGAAGTCATCTTCGAAGAAGCACAAACAGCTCTTAACTTTAAATCTGATAAAGTAAATGAAGCACAAACACTTTTAAATGAGCTTTTAGCTGAGAACCCAAACGATGTGGATTGCTTACTTTTCTTAACACAGATCTTTGAAAAGCAGGACAATTTTACCCAAGCTACAGATGTTTATAAAAAAGTGTGTGAGCTCATGAAAGATAAAAAAAATGAGCCAACAAGATTACTGGAAATAACCCTAGATAAAAACTTAATTAGCTATGGAGCTTCTGATGCTTTGTGGCAAAAGCAAATAAAAAACATTCAAATTAAAAATCTTGGCCAAGCAGATATGGGAATCATTAGGTGTTTGGACCTCCAAGGAAAAAGAGATGCAAGCATAAGCCATTTACTTGAGATCATCAATCATTTCTTGTTCGAACATGAATATGGGATAGCGAAAGAAATGTTAGAATATCATGACAACCCAACCAAAGAAGTGCTCCTTAAACGAGGAGATCTCTTTAAGTACCAATGGAGAGGTGCTTGCAGTTATAAACAGAGCAATCCTGAATTTCCGGGCATTGAATCCGATCAAAACATTCAGGAACGGGCACATTTTTATTGGGGTGGCTCTTATGATCAATTTGAAGAAAAAACAAAAGAACTTGTCGACACATGTGAACAAACCATTCGGAAGGCAATCGAACTCGATCCAGCTCATATCCCCTCTTGGGCTGCCTTAGCTAGCTTTTATGATGACATGCATATTCTCGAAAAAGCTATAGAGGCTATCGACCAAGTTTTAATATTGAATCCAAATAATTTTCACGCAATACATTACTTAAGTGCCCTTATTTTAGATCATAAAAAACCAGAATTATATAAAAAAGCAATTGACTTACTTCAATCAGGGATCGAATCCTTAAAAAGGATGAACAAGGAGGAGCTCGAGGAAATTTGTTCTTCTAATCTGAACGATGCTCCTTATGTTCTTTCAGGTGAATTACTAAGGTTATTCTATCAAACAGACTCGATAGCTCAAGCTGAAATGACTTTTATAGACTACTTTTGTTTCTTAAAACTCAATACTTACGGTTTGAATGGTTGGAGAATCAAAGCTGGAGAATTAAGCCCGTGTATTGATAGGCAAGAAGCTCTAGATCGCATTGGTTATAGCACCGGGGAATATGGAGAATTTTTCCTAGTGCTTCGTGATCAAACTCTCCCCTTTCAAAAACGGGTTTGCTCTGGTGTTTTAGGGAGAGATCCAGAAAATTTTCTAATGCTTTGCTTAATGGGACAATTCCTTTATCAGGAGGGCCAAAAGGATTCTGCTGCATATCATTGGGAAAAGGCCTTAAACCTAAAACCAGGACATGACCTAGAATTCGAAAAAGATCTCCTCTCATTGTTATATGATCTTTTTCTATCTTTGGACAAACGATCAGAAGCAAAAGCTATTGCTTATAAAGCAATGGATTTAATGTTAAGATTTTCTATTGATACGACTTTTCTTAATAAGCTTGCAGATAATCATCCAGAAGATTTTCTCATCCAATATAATATAGGCGCTTACTACTTTTTTGAAAAAGAATTTCAAAAGGCAAAAGAGCTTTTAACCAAAGCTTTAGCAATCAATGAGGAGCATCTAAAGACTCATTATTTAATCTTCTTGACCTATCACTTTCTCAAGCTAAAGGAAAAGGCACAAAGGCACAAAATGCGTATAGAAGAGCTTCTTTCCAAAGACCCAGATCGCACGCTTAATCTTGTTCAAAGACTTGTTGAAACGTTCAATTCTCCTGACATGAAGGGTTCATCCATTTTTGATTATCCAGGAATAAGTATGCATAATTTTATTGAGACAAATAATGAAGAGAAATGAAAACTTCAGAGGATGAAAGATAGGAAGTTCAACGGTCTAGCTTGAGTTTCTAAGTTATTCACTAGAGTCTGATGCAACCTTTTGGCCCACAGTGAATCATAGTTTTTGATTCCTTACCGTGTGGGTAATACAATCAAAACCTATAATCCACTGTAAACCAAAATCTTACATCATCCCCTAGCAACTAACTTAGAAACTCAAGCTAGGTAAGGACGTAGTCCCATGGGTATGAGTCAAAATAAACGATCTAGCCCGGAGAGGCTGTGAAAAAACCTAAAAGTTTAAAATTTAGTTTGTCAAGATGTGCATTTTTTGTTAAAATTATTTTATAAAAACAAGCAAAACCCCCTCACAACACCATCTGGAGACCTTTTATAGCGCTAAAACTAAACAAAGCCCTCATAAGGCACTGCAAAGTTTTTTTCCTTGAGAGGGAGATTTCAGCACTGTTTTATTAGCCTGAAGGGCTAAAAGTGCAACAGCCCAGTGGCAACGCCCTGGGTGTGAATCAACAAAATATCGCAGTCTGAAGAGGCTGTCAGTAAATAGGGTCGCAGTTGAATTTTAAGTTATTTTTTTGGAGATTGGTTCTGAACATAAGTTCACATACTCCTAAGAGTAGGGAACTTGTGTTCAGGGCCAAGATCCGAAAAAAGAGCAGAAATTCAACCCGACAATATTTATTGACAGCCTCGAAGGACTGCAAGGTGCTACGCAGGATCCTGCAGTGTTTCAAGGCGAAAAGTAGACTTATGGATAGCAAGGATGTGTGTGCGTGTCCGATTAATTTGTTGATAATTCGGACACGCACACGGGAACGATACCAACTCTTCATCTACGATGTGTATAAGTACTCATAAACGTAAAAGTAAGACTGGTTCCTGTAGAGGGAGCTGAAAAATCGCCCACAGCGATAAAGACTCTCGACACATATACATTGCCTACATAACTGAAATCTGATAGCCTTTAAGATCGATTTATGAGAACTTATAAATAAAAGGTAATTATCATGTTAAAAAATCTATTCCTTCTAACTGCCACCATTTTTGTCTATACTTCAAGCTTTCTTGGTGCTGCTATGCAACAAGACCCATCTCTTCAGGAGCTAATGTTTTCTGACCTGAATGTAATTAAATACAATATGACCTTTAAATACGCCCCTAAAGAGTGGAAAAAGGAACATCTCAATTGGGATTTAGAGGAGGAATACCAGAAGGCTGTGGATAAAATTGTTGCTGAGAATGCAACTTCACCAAAAGAATATCAGAAAATAGCCAAGCAGTTCTTTAATTCTTCCCGTGACTACCATGTCAAGGTTCTCAGCTATAGCACTGAATGGTCCTGGTTTCCTATCAACATCAAAACAGTTGAAGGAAAATACCTCATTTCCGAACTCTTGTCCGGGCTGTCAATCTCTAATCTTCTAGAGCTTTTTCTAATTCAAGAAGAAATAGAAGAGCAAACCGACCCTTTCTTTGCTCAGACTCAGGAATTCTGGGACAACATCTCTTTGGGGGATGAAATCCTCGAAATTGATGGTAAACCGATTGCAAAAGTGATCGACACCCTAATCAAAGAAGACTTAGGCCATGACACCTCCCTAACGGGTCATGCACTTGCTGAGAGAATGTTGTTTATGCGAAAAGGGTTGTATGGCCATGAGGTTCCTTCAGGAAACTTTACCCTCAAGATTCGCCATCAAAACAAATCAAAAGCCAAAACCTATAACCTGTGTTGGCTTCACATTCCTGAGCACATCAAAAACAAGTCCCCTTTCCAAGAGAAAGAGCCTAAGGAGTTCAATAACTTTTTCAAAAAAGATTTCAGCGTTCACTTTGCTAAAGATCTTCTTCTCAAAAACGTCTCCAAAAAAACTGCACCAAAGGGAAAGAACTATAGCGATGAAGATGATGACGATGAAGATGAAGACTGGCGTGAGAAGGGTTTTCTCCCTGAACTTGGAGAGGTATTATGGGAAACCGATTCTGAAGAAAATGAACTTTATGCCTACCTCTACAAAAATGAAAAAGGACAAAAAATTGGGTATCTCTACATCACAGACTTCTGTGGAGACGAATCTCTAATCGAAGAGATCAAAGGGGTCCTTGAACGATTGAACCAAGAGTCCGAAGCGCTCGTTTTAGATATCACAAACAACCCCGGAGGGAGTCTATTCTACATGTACGGTATCTTATCTATGCTTACCGACAAACCGCTTCAGTGTTTCACAGACAGAGAGATCATCCTTCAGAATAACGTTTTCGAGGCACTACAAATTAAGAAACTCCTCCTTTCTGATTGGATAGAAACTGATTCCAATGGGTTTTTTAACCTTGATGGTTATTACATCCATAAGGACGAAATTGGTAAGATCATTGGCTATCTCGATGATATCACCCGTTCCTGGGATGAGGGTAAGCTATTTACAGACCCCTTACACATCTTTGGGATAGATGCCATTCAGCCAAGCCCTGAAGTTCAGTACAACAAACCGATCTTGCTCCTCATAAACGAGCTCGATTTCTCCTGTGCAGATTTCTTTCCAGCAATGTTGCAAGATAATGGAAGGGCTACATTATTTGGGCAGAGAACCGCGGGAGCCGGCGGATATGTGCTGTTCTATCCGCACGTCAGCCGTTTTGGCATCATGGGTTATAGTTTGACAGGTTCTATTGGATACCGTCTCAATGGCATGCCCTTGGAGAATCTTGGTGTTTCCCCCGATATCCCCAATAAAGTTACGACCCGGGATATACGAGAAAACTATAGCGACTATGTAAAATCGGTAAATCGTGAAGTGCAAAAACTGCTTTAGAGCAAATGCTGGTCTTGTTCATTCACCACTGAGCCCACAGAGTTCACAGAGAGGGCATGAGAAAAATAAATGAATTATTCTCATATCTTCTCTGTGAACTCTTGTGGACTGTGATTAGTTCTATGCAACAAAGCCAATAGGCATGTCTATATTTCTTTAACTTCACTCATTTAAACATCTTCTGGAGTCAACTTATATTTACTTTCCCCCTCCTCTCCTGGGGTCAACCCATAGTTTAACCCTTTTCCTGACTCCTCTTTTCCTGACCTTGCCTTCCCTCCATACTCATTACCTACATCATAGTATTGCTTCTGCTTTTCAGTGTCGTACGCTTTCTTTTTCATTTCAACCTTAGCAACAGCATCGTAATCTCTCAAGTCAACAACTTCCTCTTTCCTACCGGATTGTAATGCGAGCTTCTCCTTCTTTAGATCTTCGAAAACTTTACTTCGAAGGGTCTCATTGAGCCCTTTAAAGCATGCTGCTTGTAATGCTTCTTGGGCAGATAAACGGGTTTTTGGATTAGAATCTAAGAGTCTTTCAATCACCCACCAGATTGTCCCTTCTCCTGAAGTTTTGAGCTCCTCAATGAGTTTTAACCTACCTTCGAAGCGTGCAGTGAAGTCTCCTGTATCTTCATACAAATCTAATGGATCCACATTTTTGATCATCTGGAGCAAGGTGATCCCTACAGCCCAAACGTCGGCTTTCTCACCATCAAAGGAAGTTTCATCACGACAGGCCCGCAAACGTTCTGGAGAAAAATAGCGGTTATCCCCAACAGCTTTCCACGATATTTCAGACCCTTTATCTACTATCCTTTTTGCGCAACCAAAATCGGTCAGGTATCCGATTCCTCCTTTTACAAAGACCGTATTTTCCGGCTTGACATCAAGGTGAAAGATCCCTTTTTTATGAATGGTTCGTGTTGCTGTGAGCAGATCTTTTGCAACGAATTTTACAACTTCAATCGCAAACTTCCGATGAGTTGATACAGATATCCAACTTTGGATCTCTCTCCCATTCCCATACCCTGCTAACGGCATAAAGTGGTAAAGAACATCTTCCAGTTTAATCGTATTATAGATTGGGAGGATATTATCCCCCTCAGCCTCTTTTTGGATCCTCGCTTCATTCTCAGAAACTTTTATGTTATCGATCCCTTTTACTTTCTTCGAAACCACATACTCATTATCACTGATCCTTTGGGCAACTCGAATTGCTCCAAAATGCCCTTTGCCCACAACATGCCTCATTTTTCTTTTACCTTTAGGAATAGAAATAAAATATCCTGTAGTCATGTAGATCTCTCGGACTTCTTGTTGATTCACTTTATTCAAAAGTGAGTACTCTCCTCCAATAATAGTATGTTTCGCCTCACGTGTCGGTGTTAATTCAAAATCCTCTGCAATTTGCGATTCTCGGTCGCCAATACCCACTTCTTCAGTTGCACTGGATTCAGGAGACCCTTTCCGTTTCTTTAAGATGTAAAAACCTATTCCTCCTGTAGTCAGAAAACAGATAATAATTCCTCCTGCTATCCCTAATCCAATCAGCACGTTATTTGAACGAGAGGGTGTTTTCTCTAACATTGTGGTCGTTGCAACAAGAAATTCGCTTGATGGTGTACTAATCGTACTTGTAATGCGACTCGACAGACTCGATGAGGTTTTCGAAGAAGTCGTAGACGAAATACTTGAACTTGTACTCGTACTTGATGAACAAGGAATACTTATATCAATTATCTGCAGCCCGGTGTGATTATCTGCAACAAAGGCATAGTTTCCTAAAACGGCAACATCCCAAGCCGTTCCTGAGGTATTGTATCCACCCACATGTGTTGGATTAGACTTATTGCTCACATCAATAATATGAAGTCCCTCACTGTGGTCTGCCACGTAGGCATAATTGCCAGAAACTGCTATGCCGTGGGCATTGTGAGGTGTATCGTACCAACCTACAAGCGATGGGTTCGTAGCATTGCTTACATCAATGATCTGTAGCCCTCCTAAAACGCCATCAACCACAAAAGCAAAGTTACCTGAAAGGACAACTTCACGTGCATAACCTGGAGTGTTGAATCCTCCTATACGCCTGGGTCTTGTTTTATTGCTCACATCGATGATATGAAGACCTGAATCTGCAGCAGCAACATATGCATAGCTTCCGGAAACAGCAACACCGCGAGCTTCACTTGGGGTATTGTATCCACCTACAAGGTTTGGATTTGCAACATTGCTTATATCGATTATCTGAAGTCCTACCAAATCTGCCACGTAGGCATAGTCACCAGAAATTGCAACATTATTCGCATCACCTGGCGTATCGTACCATCCCACGAGTGTTGGATTTGCAACATTGCTTACATCAACAATTTGAAGACCTCCAGCAATTCCATCAGCAATATAAGCATAATTTCCTGATACCGCAATTTCTTTAGATTCCCCCAGAGTATCGTACGAACTAACAAATCTTGGATTCGAGGGATCTGATATGTTTACAATCTGCAAACCACCAAGACTTCTGTCCGCCACGAAGGCATAATTTCCTGAAATAGTGACGCCACTGGCACGACCTGGACTATCGTAACTTCCCACTAATTCAGGGCATAACGAATTTCCCAACCTTTGTGACCCAGTAGTTGCAATTTCAGTTGAAGAAGTAGTGGTATTATTTATGGAACAAGAAACGCTAATAATATGAAGACCCGACAGCCAATCCGCGACAAAAATATCACTGCCATCACTAGCAACAGCATACGCTTTATCAGGTGTGTCATACCAACCTGCAAGCACCGGGTTCGTTGGAATGCTCACATCAATTATTTGAAGACCTCCCTCACGATCCGCCACATAGGCATAATTACCCGAAACAAAGACGTTTCCAGCATTTCCAGGAGTATCATATCCCCCAACTTTTATAGGATTCGAAACATTACTTATATCGATGATTTGAAGACCAAAGCTGCCATCCGCCACATAGGCATAATTACCCGAAACAAAGACGTTTCCAGCAATTCCAGGTGTATCGTACGATCCAACTCGAGTTGGGTTCGATACATTGCTCACATCAATGATCTGAAGCCCTCCGTAATCAGCTACATATCCATAATTGCCAGCAATAGTGATATCAAAAGCAACACCAGGAGTATCATACCAGCCAGCAAATACCGGATTCGACTTATTGCTTATATCAATAATTTGAAGTCCACCAGCATCATCGTCCGCTACAAAGGCGTAATTGCCAGCAATCGCGACATTAAAACATCGATCTGGAGTAGTATAAGACCCAACCATTATCGGATTCGCAGGATTGCTTACATCAATGATCTGAAGAACACCGAGATCCCGAACTGTAACATAGGCATAATTGCCTGATATAGCAACGCCTTGCGCAATCCCCGAAGTATTATACCAACCGACACGAATTGGATTCGTTGTATTGCTGATATCAACGATCTGAAGACCAAAATCAAAATCGGCTATATAGGCATAGTTGCTTCGAACAACAATATCATAAGCTCTTCCAGGAGTATCATAACTTCCCATCAACGTGGGACACCGAGAACAAAATAAACTGATGATTTGAAGGCCTGATGTTCCATCTGCAACAAAAGCATAATCGCCTGATATTGCAACGTCGTAAACAAGATTTGGAGTCTGAAATGAACCGGCTAATATTGGATTTGAACTGTTGCTGACATCAATTATTTTTAGACCTCCAGTATAATCGGCTACATAAGCATAATTTCCTGAAACTGCTACTCCTGCAGCGTTTGCTGTAATAACTGAACCAAGTTTCTTAGGATTCGTTATATTGCTAATATCTACAATATGTAGACCATTCACATCAAAAGTAACATAGGCAATGCTTCCAACAACAACCACTCCTGTCGCATCTCCCGCGTCATAATTGCTCACAAACACAGGGTTTGAAACATTGCTCACATCTACAATCTGAAGACCGGGAATCCAGTCAGCCACATAGGCATAATTGCCCGATAATGCGACACCATAGGCCCATCCAACCGTATCATAAAATCCTTCCAGAATAGGGTTTGAAACGTTACTTACATTGATGATTTGAAGTCCACCTGCAGCACTATCCGCTACGTAAGCATATTGTCCAATAACGACAACATCGTGCGCTTCCCCCGGAGTAATATAAGAGCTCACAAGACGGGGATTGCTCACATTGCTGACATCAATAATATGAAGACCAGAACCATGATCTGCTACATAGGCGTAATTGCCAGAAACGAAAACATCGCGAGCTAATCCAGGAGTATCGTAGAATCCAGCCAGTTTGGGATTACTCACATCGGTTATATCGATAATCTGAAGGCCGCCCAAATCATAATCTGCAACGTAAGCATAGTTACCTGAAACAACAACTCCATCTGCTCTTCCAGGAGTATCATAACTCCCAACAATGGTAGGACAAAATTGCTGTGCTCCCACCGAAGACAATAACGGTAGTGTCGTAAGCAATAATGCTGCTGATGATTGATAAACACCCATTGCACCAATACTACCGGCGATGATCGCAGTGTTCACGAAATCTTGTGAGGGAAAAAATGGAAATTGACCTTGAAGGCTTTTGTTGTTTTCTGAACCTTGAGTTCCGCTTTTTCCTGCCGCATAGATCATCGCCAATCCAGAGACCAATGCATAAACCTTCTTCCAGGTCAATTTTGAAGCTTCTTTCCGTGAACAAATCTCCTCAGCTTGCTTTTTTGAAATCTTACGATAGTTTCGTCTCCACCAGCCCCTCTCTTCACGAATAAATTTCACCTTAACACCATTAGAGATGCCAAAAACTCCATGATCGGTTTCTGATGCAATAGCTCGATACAGTAAGTTCTTGGTTGGATAGGTCTCGACCTCATCTACGTCTATACGCTTAAAGATTGTTCTAGTCATTGCATTTGAAGTTTCAGCAATTTTCCAGATATCTACATGGGTAGAGGCAAGATACTGATTTAAGCTTCCCTCACTCTTGAAAATATGTCCCTCCCCATTTCCCTCACTGTAAGGAGTTACGAATCGTAACGTTTCATCAGATTGTTTCTCCAATGTCGCTTTTGACAAAGTCTCAACAGGTAACATATTCCCTCCATGGATTTATTATCTACTTGATGAATTACGTATACCTCATTCTATTTTTTTAAAACAATTAACTTTCTTGTAAATCTAACGGCGTACCATTAATCACTACAGAGCTCACAGAGTGGGCTGTCAAAATTCCTCTAAATCGACCACATCTTGTTGAGTCTATATTTCTGGCTCTTCACAAAACTTAGGACTCTTTCTTAGGGCCATTAATACTGACCTTGATAAAGGAATAAAATAGGCGCGGCAGCGCCAAAAGATGCAAGCCC